>CAMJFV010000147.1 GCA_946405045.1 uncultured Bacteroidales bacterium
GTGGAAGAAAGAGAATCTGTCACCATCAAGCACTAAACGGACATTCCTGGCACCTGCGTCGTCCGCATTCTGAAGCAGTTCATACACAAAATGAGCCTTGCCACTATACTTGTCGACAATCAGATTCCACAGACCGATTGTCGCCGGATTAGCAAGTGTCTCAGCTACCTTACGTCGGCTCTCTGTGAGTTTGGAGAAAAGATTATTAATCATTCAACTTTGAAATACATTCAGCCTTACAAAGCCACGCCACAGCAAAGGCAGTCAACATTGTAGCCTCATTGATCATTGTCCACCATTTTGGGAAAATATCACTATATACGACAGTGATTATCTGAAATGCCATAAAAGCGATGATTGTTATTCCACAAACCTTGTAAAGAATGTTTCGCTTCTTCTTACTTGAAGACATCTCTCCATCCGATTGTGTGAACTGGAAGAGAATCATAATCGCAAAACTAACAAACAGAATAGATGCACTCACACAATGAACGATATTGCTGATTTCCACAGGCAAATAAAACAAACCTACAAGAGAATCATCACTGATAAATGATGTTTTCGTAGGAAAAGCAATCACACCAAGAGAAGCGACACCAGAAATTGTTGTCAGTATATTATCAAGAAAGTCGTAAACTCTATACGATACAAAATATACAAAGGTTGTAAACAGAAGTCCAACCATCAAAATTTTCGAGTTGCAATAGTATGTAGCGGAAATCGAATACCACCATTCACTCGGATTATCACCGAACATTCCAAACAAAATAGCAAGCGGAGCCAAAAGTCCACACAAAATACCCAACATTTTTCGCTGATGTTTCATCAACTCTTTTTCACAATTCACTTCCGTTGACATATTACTCTAGATTTATTTATAGCAAATATAAATAAATTATCAGAAATGTAGAACCACATAAAGATATTAAATAAAAAAGGAAGATGTAAATAACTTATGTTACAACACTGTTTTTTCTAAAAATCGAATTAATAATAAGACCAATACTCATCCTCCTCTATCAAATTACACAAGCCATCTAAAAGCAGAATAAATATGCACAATCACCCAACAAAAAGACATATCTAAATATCCTATATATGTAAAAAAGGTTAAAACAATCCAACAATCATGTGATTTTTTGCATAATTACATGCTTTTTTGATAATTTTGCAGTCACAAATATAAAACATAAACAGGGGTTTTAAAATGAAAAAACTTTTCATGATAGCAGTGTCGGCAATGATTGCATTGTCGTCATTCGCAGTAGACAAAGAGAAGGTTGCCAAAGCACCTCAGAAAACAATTGACGGTATGCTAAACACAGCACTACAGCTTAATAATCTTCCTGGTGCAGCCGCAGAGTACGACAACGGTAAGTTGATCCAGTACGCATTCTCTCAGGTCGGTTATGAGTTGTCTGACAACATATCAAGTCTTGCCAGCGAAGGTAAAGCTGTAAAGAAAATGGCAAAATTGGCAGTTGGTGACTTGGTTTTCTTCAACGATGGCCAGGCAGGTATCGTATACAAGATCGGAGACGACAAGTCTCTTAGCTTCCTTCACGTTGTTAACGGACAGGTGATGATCTCAAGCTCACAAAGTCTTGGTTACAAGTGTGGTACTCACATCACTTCTGACAAGGAACTAGCTACTCTTCGCAAGACATACGAGAAAGAGCAGAAAGCTATCGCTAAGGCTCAGGAGCAGCACGCTAAAGCACAGGCTGAAGCTGCTAAGGCAGCAGAAAAGGCTGAGAAGGAAAGAATTAAAGCTGAAAAAGAGGCTCAGAAAGCTCAGGAGAAAATCGACAAAGCTAACAAAGAGGCCGCTAAGGCAGCAGCTAAAGCTGAGAAGGCAGAGCAGAAGCTTAACGATGTCACTAAGTAAGAATCTGATTCTTAAATATAAAAAGACGACTCATTCATATGGGTCGTCTTTTTTTGCGTCATTATATTCTTTATTTATTTTGTCGAAATCATTTGTTTAAGCTTAGCTCTCGCAATCTTTCCACTTTCTGTCCTTGGCAACCAAGATGTGAAAAAAATTTGTTTTGGCACTTCATATTTTTCCAAATGCTGTGATAAATCGCTGAGGGTTATTGAGGAATCAGACTCTACACATTCCACCACCAAAACCAATTTTTCACCAAGTTTTTCATCCTGCACTGACGATATCGCAAAATCATACGGTATACAATCTGCCAATTTGGCTTCTATCTCCTCAATCTGTAATTTGATACCTCCCGAACAAACCACATTGTCTTTACGTCCTAAGATGCGGAACGTACCGTCGGGCCTCATCTCCACATTGTCATTGGTGTATAGTGTCTCCGCACACAACATCGGTGCTTTGATAACCAGTGTGCCAACACATTTGCCTTCGGTTTCCTCACCGTCCTTCATACTCAACTCTACCCCATTCATCGGAGTAAAATAAGTGCTGCGACTCTCACCATTTATCCTACGCATCGCAATATGAGAAAGAGTCTCTGTCATTCCATAAGTGGCATATATCTCATTGGGCAAAGAACTGTAGGCGGACTCTTCATTTCTATCAATCGCTCCACCTCCTATAATAACCTTACCTATTTTTGAAAACCTGCCGCTTTTATCTCTGTATGAATTGTAGACCTGCAACGGAACCATTGCCGCAAAATCAACATGTCGATCTTCATTCTGCAACGGATTACTCGACACATCACCAATAAGAAGATTCAATCCACCCACAATAGCTCGCACAATCATCATTTTTCCAGCGATGTAATTCACTGACAAACAAAGCAAAGCAGTATCACCAGGTTTAAGTCCAAGATAATCCAATGTCATCCTGGCACTGGCAATCATACGTGATTTCTCGGCGACTATCAGTTTGGGCTTACCTGTTGAGCCGGATGTATGCAGATTGACCGTCGGTGAATCTGAGAACCACTCAATGAGAAAATCCCTGACGCTTTCGTTCTCAATTTCGTTCAGATTCTCACGTGTATATCTATTGCCGTCGATTATAATATCAGTCATAAAATCAGAAACTGTTTAATTTTTATACTCTAACGATTGAATACCATCACATAATATAATGCTCGTCCTTACGGACTCGCATAGGGGGAAAGGGGTTAGGGCGTTCCGCCCTTAACAATCCTCTTTTCAGTGTAACCTAATCTATTAATTAAATTCAAACAGTTTCTTAATTCAACACGTATTGTTTTTAATTTTTCTTGCCACATCTCTTCCGCTCTTCAACGCAATCGGTAAACCTCCGCCTGGAATCGTCCAATGTCCGCAAAGGAAGACGTTGCTCACATTACGCACTTTTCCGAAACTTCGTCGGCCGACCATTGGCATCCATCCCTGCGACGAGCCATTGTAATTATTGGTATAACGATGGTATGAGGCAGGTGTTGTAAGATCAGATACCTCTATTTTATCCCTGAAATCCTCACCAAAATGCTCCACCAGTTTCTCGATTGCCAAAGCAGTAAACTGCTTCTTTACAGCGTCATAGCCACTTCTGTCATTCTCTCGTTTATCTATCCAATAACCACCGTTTTGCGTCTGGAAATAGACTGCGATGGTACACTTGTCGTCTCCTGCGAGAGTCTCATCATAATTGTAGATATGGACCTCCATTTTGTCGAAACAAGTTCCATCCGGCAATGAATACGGATCTGTGTAGAAACGAAGGAAATGAGGATGCTGTTTCATTCCGTCTTTCACTCCCAAATAAAGGATACAATATGAATAGTAGACGTCGCTGTCAGCAATATTCCTGTATTTCATCATGTCCGACGGGATATATCTCTCACCGAGCGCATCAAACATCGTCCAATGCCAATCGGCTGCAGACACCACATAATCAGCCTCACAAAATTCTCCATTCTTCAGCTGGATACCTTTAGCTTTATGAGCACCGTCGTCTACAATAATCTTATCTACTCTGGAATTATATTTGATCGTTCCTCCCGATTTCAAATAGCTATCAGCCAACAATTTGGCAAACGCCTCCGATCCACCCTTGGGATATTGCGCCACTCCTAAATCAGCGTAACTCTGCACAAAACAGAGCAGATTCATCGACATCTCTTTTTCATAAAGATTACGTATCGCCTCACGTAAAAACGGAGATTTGAAACGCTCTGCAAACGTGTGGGTAGTGCCTTTCATAATGCCAGACAGACGGTATCTCATAAAATGGAATCCCAACTGATGCATCCTGACTGTCATCTTGCCACACCAAAACTTGATTTTCTGCCAAACACTCGCGTCGTCTGCAATCACAGGAGGCAATATTTCTTGAAACTTATTCAATCCTCTCACACACGCCATCCATTTCTTTATCAGCGTGGCATCCTCGGGAGCAATGTCCAACAGATATTTTTCAAAATCGTCGGTTTTGTTATAAAAATGGAAAATGTTGGAGCCATATTTGTCGGTCATGTCAGACGCACGTCCGTGCGTCTCTACGTGGGATTTAACCTCAAATTGGACACGTTCTTTATGATCAACAAATTCAATCTGCGACAGATCAACAATTTCATTCCACATCGTATTGAATGATATGCCTTTCTCTGCCCCCAACAGCCAATGCATACAGCCGTTGAACGAATATCCGCCTCTGCTCCACCCTGTGCATAATCCACCAGGCGTCATGCCACTCTCATAGATGACTGTCTGAAAACCACTTTTCTGCAAATGGATTCCACACGTCATACCAGCCACACCCGATCCAATTATACACACTCTCTTCATTTTGAATATTTTTACCACAGAGACACAGATCTCCGTGATTCTCTTCTTCTCTGTGTTTTTATTAAAATAAAGACGGGGACAAACCCCGTCTCTACGATTCTTTATGGTTATGCACGACCATTGGTTGCACACGTCGGTTGTTAGACGCACGACCGTGCGTCTCTACAAAAATGCGAAACGATAATTTAGCATTTCGCATTTATAAATTACAATTTCTTCAACTCCTCAACGTCATACAAACTGATATGCTCGTTTTTCTTAGGATAATCAATTGTGTAATGCAAACCACGGCTCTCTTTTCTCTGCATTGCCGACTTGATCACCAAATATGCTGTGTTGACGATGTTACGAAGCTCACAGATCTCTTTTGACACTACAGAACGCTGGAACAAACTTTCTGTCTCTTTGTAGATCAACTCCAATCTGTCGAACGCTCTCTTTAGACGAAGGTTAGAACGGACGATACCTACGTATGCCTGCATGATCTGGTTAACCTCCTTCTCACTCTGTGTGATAAGCACCATCTCCTCATTAAGTGTTGTGCCTTCGTCATTCCACTCAGGAATCTCATCACACCAGTTGATATTGTCGATCAACGGAAGCGAATGTTTGGCTGCAGCATCAGCATAAACGATTGCCTCAAGCAACGAGTTGGATGCCAATCGGTTACCTCCGTGCAAACCTGTACGTGTACACTCTCCTGCTGCATACAGATGGTTGATTGTAGTACGTGCATTCTCGTCAACCTTGATTCCTCCACATAGATAGTGTGATGCCGGACATACAGGGATATACTCCTTTGTGATGTCGATACCGATACTCAAACACTTCTGGTAGATATTTGGGAAATGCTTCTTTGTCTCCTCTGGATCCTTGTGTGTGACGTCAAGGTAGACGTGATCCACTCCCGTCAACTTCATCTCGGTGTCGATGCTTCGAGCGACAATGTCACGTGGAGCAAGACTTCCTCTTGAATCGTAACGAAGCATGAAATCCTCACCCTTCTTA
>CAMJFV010000148.1 GCA_946405045.1 uncultured Bacteroidales bacterium
ATGTGCTTCGTACCGAAGAGATTCAGGGAGAGTTGGCAGTCAACTCGTCTTACATGAACGTAAATGAGCTTATGGGTGCTCCTGAGGAGAAACAGCTTGAGGAGGCTCCTGTAACAGAATCAGAAAGTCCACTTGTAGTTCCTAACAATATCGACTTCAAGATGAATGTAGGAATGAACAAGATAATCTACGACAAGATCGAGATTGACAACTTCAAAGGAAATATTTCTTTGAAGAATGCTGTAGCAAAATTGAATTCTTTGTCTGCCAACACAATGGGCGGATCATTCACAGCAAGCGGAGAATTCGACGGAAGAGATTCGTTGAAACCGAAAGCAGCTGCTGACATAAACGTGACAGAGATGAATCTAAGTGAGGTGTTCACAAAAGTCAGAACAGCCCACCGTCTTGTGCCTCTATTCTCTGACGCATCAGGAAAATTCAGCATGTCAGGAAAATTCTCATCTGCAATCAATGGTAAAGACCTATCTCCTATCATGCAGACAATCAATGCTAAGGGTTCATTCAAAACTGCAAACATGGGCTTGACTAATGTGCCAGCATTCACAAAAGTGGCAGACAAAGTTGGTCTTTCTGCTTTGAAAAACCCACAGGTGAAGGATTTGAACATCTCATTTGTGATCAAAGATGGAAAACTTGAGATCGATCCATTTGAGACATTCATCAACAATGCCACTTTGAACGTTTCTGGATGGTCTGGTTTGGACAAGACATTAGGTTATGTCGCTAAGATCGTTCTTCCACAGCAAGTGCCAGGCAAGGCAGGCAAAGTGATCGACAAAGTCGGTTTCGACGTCAATGTGGGCGGAACATTCGAAAATCCAGAAGTTAAGATTTCTGCAGCAAGCATGGTTGGAGACGTGAAGGAAAAAGTCAAAGAGAAAGTGACTGAGAAGGTTGAAGAGGCTAAGGCTAAAGTCAACGAAGAGGTTGAGAAGCAGAAAGCAAAACTTATCGCTGAAGCAGAGAACCAGCGTGCCAAGTTGATTGAAACAGCTCAGAAGAGCGGAGATAAATTGGTTCAGGAGGCTGAAGAGCAGTCTGCTAAATTGCAGAAAGACGCCAAGAATCCAATCCAGAAGGCTGCAGCCAAGAAATCTGGAGAAGCATTGGTGAAGAAAGCAAAAGAAAAGTCAGCTCAACTTGTGCAGGAGGCTACTGCAAACGGAGATAAGATCGTTAACAATGCCAAGGCTCAGGCAGCTAAACTTGATACCAACAACAAATAAATAATGGCAATATCGGTATTATTAAAGAAAGAGTTTTCTTGCTTTTTCGCATCAGCGACAGGCTATATCGTAGTCGGAGTGTTCTTGCTGATGACGGGATTGTTCTTGTGGGTATTTCCGGGAGAATACAACGTGCTCGACAGTGGATATGCCAACATCGACGGTTTGTTCGTGATGGCTCCATGGCTCTACTTGTTCCTCGTCCCAGCGGTAACGATGCGTCTGTTTTCAGACGAGAAACGTACAGGGACAATCGAGTTGCTGATGACACATCCGGTAAGTAAACTTGAAATCGTATTGTCAAAATATTTTGCTGGCATATTGCTAGTATTATTCTCGCTTGTGCCCACACTGGTATATTTCTTCTCAGTATGGGCATTGGCGGACCCAATCGGAAACATTGACACGGGAGGTATCTGGGGATCATTCATCGGATTGTTCTTCCTGGCTACCATCTACGTGGCAATCGGTCTGTTCACATCATCACTGACAGACAATCAGATTGTCGCGTTCATCTGTGCCGCATTATTATCGTTCGCATTCTTTTACGGTTTCGACCTCATCTCTTCACTGCTTATCAGCGGCGAGGAGCAGACGTTTGTCAGTTCACTCGGAATCAGTTCGCACTACGACGGAATGAGCCGTGGAGTGATCGACAGCCGTGACCTTTTATACTTCATATTGGTGGACGCAGCATTCGTCTACCTCACAAAATTAATTCTTAGCAAGAAGAAGTAATGATATTCTGGCGACTCAACGACGAAGTTGAAATCCTCATATGGAAGACGGAAGAGAGTGTTGATGAGACACTCCTTTTCTTTGCCCCTGGAATACAGGAGATACACAGAGAGAGGCTGGAATCGATCAAATATGAGAAACGCCGCAAAGAGTATCTGTGCGCGCGTCTGCTCATAGACATCATCGCAGGAGAAGGCCAACACGTTGAGTATCTGGAGAGTGGCAGACCATATCTGACCGACTGTAAAAAGGAGATCAGCATCTCACATACAAAAGATTACGTCGCTGTCATTGCCGACGACGATAAGCGTGTGGCTATCGATATTGAAGTGTTCGGGAAGACGGTGGAGAAAGTGAAAAACAGGTTCTGCACCAAGCAGGAGCTGGACTACCTGTCGGAAGATGCCGACATCCGTTCACTGCAGCTACATCTCATATGGTCGGCAAAAGAGACCGCCTACAAACTTCTTGATGAGAAAGGAATCTATTTCGAGGAGCATTTCTTTGTGTTGCCATTCCAGTTGGATAAAAACGGAATCATGCACTGCAACATCATCAAAGACAACACAGTAAGGAATATAAAGATGCAATACAAAGTGTTCGACGACTTCGTAATGGTTTGGGCGATAGCTGATGACAACTAAATTCCACATATTCAATCCTGAGCATGATTCCGCACTCGCTTTAGAAAGTGGAATCTACACACCAAAGCCACAGATCCAGCAGTTTGCTAAAGATCTCAGCACATTGCCATTGTGGTATTCCGACGAAGAAGACAAAGTAATTGTATCCCAACTTGACAATCAAGTCTGGATCAATTCCGTCGACAATATCATTCCAAATCTGAAGGACAGAATCGCGTCGACAAACGACTACAAACATTTCAACGCCGAAAAAAGGCTGATGCCTTGGGGAATAGACAACACCGTCTGCAAACTCACAAACACAACACAAATCGACGGCGAGGATGTGGCAGAAGTAGTAAACCGCACAAAAATCTTTTCAAGCAGGGAGCAGACACAAGACGTGCTCACACGACTTAAAGAAAACGGACTGTTTGACGGATTTGTTTCCCGAAAAGTCGACTCCATTGAAGAGTTACGCAAAATCAACGAAGAGTTTGGCAGAATAGTAGTGAAAGCACCATGGTCAAGTTCAGGCAGAGGAGTGCTGTTCATTGATAATCTTGACGACAAAGAGGCAAGACGAATAGAAAAAATCATAGAAAGCCAAGGTTTTGTGATGGCAGAATCGTTCTTTGAAAAAGAGATTGATTTCGCCCTTGAATTTGAAAACACCGACGGAAAATGGCATTTTGCGGGCTATTCCCTATTCTCCACAGACGAGCACGGAGCCTACAAGCAGAACATCCTGGCATCCGACGAATTCCTGAAAGCAGAAATCTGCAAACATGCGGATGCAGAAAAGCTCGACAAGATAGTGGAATTCTACTGTGGGTATTTCCAAGAAAGAGACGAAGAGCTACGTGGCAATAAGATAATCGGAGTAGACATGATGGCAGGCAACAAACGTATCCATCCTTGTGTGGAGATCAACGTCAGACATACGATGGGAATCGTAGCCAGAAGACTCTATGACAAGTATATCGAGCCAGGCAAAACAGGCTATTATGCGATCATACGACTGAACAACGCAGACGAGTTAAGGAAATGGAATGCAGAGCAGACACAAGCATTCCCGTCTACTATATCAAACGGCAAAATCTCCAAAGGATTCATAGCCCTTACACCAATAGAAAAGAACACAGTGTTTGAAGCGTATGTGGTGGTGGAATGAAGGGGGAAATATTTTTTTCGAATCAACATCATTTTTTCACTATTTTCTTTGGTCAAATCAAAAATCATCCCTATCTTTGCATCGTTAGTTCCGACCGAGCCTCTTAGTAATGCTTAAATAGGTCGGGCTTTTTGTTTATATATGTTTAGTAAGGTACAAAAAATGACAAGAATACACTTTTACAAGACATTCAAGAATCATAAAGAATTAGTACGTCTTCTACAATCTCGAGGTTTATTTATTCAAAATCCAAGTCGAGCAGAACATTATATTCAAAGTATTGGTTATTATCGTCTTTCTGCTTATTTGCATCCTTTCCTGAAGAATCCCAAAACATTACATCAATTCAAACGAGACGCCACTTTTGATAAGGTTTTAACGTTATATCGATTTGATAAAAAATTAAGAGTGTTGTTGTTTAATGAGATTGAAAAAATCGAAATTGCAATACGAGAATCCATTATGAATATCACTGCAGAAAAGACTGGTGATATTTATTGGTTGACAAATCCAATACATTTTCATGATCAGAACATATTTGCCAATAGTTTATCTTTATTGAATAAAGAATATAATCACTCTACTGAAGATTTCATCGAACATTTCAAGCAATCATATATTGAGCCATATCCTCCTGTGTGGATACTTGGAGAATTATTGCCGATGGGGAATGTGAATATATATTATCGTAACCTCAAAGACAAGACTTTGAAAAAACAGATAGCCAAACGCTTTTTTCTACATGCACCTGTTTTTGAATCTTGGATTTCTGTACTTTGTCTGACAAGAAACGCATGTTGTCATCATTCACGTGTATGGAATAAGATTAATAAAATCATTCCTAACAATATGAAAAATATGTCTCGTCCATGGATCACCGAGGATGCAGACAAACGCAAGATTTATTACAATATATGTATCATCAAATATTTTCTTGATATCATATCAAGGAATAACGACTTCCAAACAAAATTACGTTGGCTTTTCATCAATTTTCCGTCGATAAATCCATGTGCGATGGGATTTCCCAAGAATTGGGAAATGGAACCTCTTTGGATTAAATGATTTCATCGTAGGGGCAGGTTTCAAACCTGTACAATTATGCCTGGAAGGCAATACCGAGTAAAACGAGCGTAACCGGGCACGAAGTGTCTGGCATATATGCGATCATAACCATCTCTGCCTGGAAGGCAGTACTTATCACCCCGTGACTCCGTCACGGGTTTCTCTCGCTTTGCTCGGTAACGTCTTTCAGACGGAGAGATCCGCAGGGGAAGATTTCAAATCTGCCAAATTATTCAAACATAGAAAACAAATGCGATGGGACATTCCTTGATTCATTATATAGAGAAAACAAAGCACTCTCTTTTGATATGAATCCAAATGTAAGAGATTGAGAATTCTGACAAATATATTGATTGCTCAAAAAAGCAGATTCTTTAGAAATTCGCTTTTGATCGCAAACTGAAATTATCAAAAGTCTATTTGCATCAAGGAGACGCTGAAGATTCTCTGGGATTTTTTTGTATATACTTCTTCCTAAGACAAGGATAACAGGACACTTGCCAGGAATCAACATATCGAGCACAGCTTTTTCTATTTCACTATGAAACGTACTGATAACAGGATCCTCCCCTTTAGCACGTTCTACAGCCCAATCAAGACATGGAAGAATCACACTGCTCTTTGTGCATCGAGAACAGAGAAAACCATACTTAGGAAGATAAAGAAGAGATTTGTTGCCAATAAAATCCATTATTCTTCTGTATTCAATTCATCACCCATACGATATTTAATATCGTAATTGATAATGAAATCTAGTTCTTCTTCTGTAAATCCATAATGTTTGGCAAGTACTTTGTCTATCTCATCAATAATAGGCTTGGATTTCTTCATATAAAATTCATCATATTCAACTTTTCCAGATGTTTGAT
>CAMJFV010000149.1 GCA_946405045.1 uncultured Bacteroidales bacterium
ACCTCAGGACGGATTACTTTCTCATCCTCTTTTACTTCATACTCGTGGAAACTTTCGATCCACTGGGTATGTTTGGCCTCTTTGATCTTGAGTGTAAGTTCAGGAAGGGATGCCTTCACGTCGCCAAGCACTTTGGCTGTCGCTTTCACATTCTTGTCCAACTCCGCGTTGTCGATATCAAGATGGACAATCTTTGCCTGTTTTGCGTATGTCTTCAAATCTCCGGTGACACGGTCGTCGAAACGCATACCGATGGCGATGATCACGTCGGCTTCGTTAGTCTTGATGTTTGGTCCGACGTTGCCGTGCATGCCGAGCATTCCCTTGTTGAGACGGTGGTCTGAAGGCAGTGCCGACAAACCAAGGAGTGTGCTTCCTGCAGGGATGTCCGCTTTTTCCAAGAAAGCTTTCAGCTCAGCTTCCGCATTGCCAAGGATTACACCTTGTCCGACCAATGCTAGAGGTTTCTTGGCGTTGTTGATGATCTCAGCTGCCGCGTCGATTTGCGTCGGCTTGATAGCTGTGAAAGGGATATAACCGCGAGTGAAATGGCATTTCTCGTAGTTGAATTCAGCCATCTCCACCTGTGCGTTTTTTGCAAAATCCAGCACAACAGGGCCTTTTCTTCCCGAATTTGCTATATGGAAAGCTTTTGCTACTGCTGGAGCAATGTCTGCGGCCGAACGGATCTGGTAAGACCATTTGGTGATTGGAAGAGTGCATCCGATCAAGTCTACCTCTTGGAATGCGTCTGTTCCAAGGAATGCGGCTCCAGCCTGACCTGCGATCACAACAAGTGGAGTCGAGTCCATCATTGCGTCTGCGATACCTGTGATTGCGTTTGTTGCACCTGGTCCTGAAGTCACTAAGCAAACACCAGTCTTTCCGCTGACTCGTGCGTATCCCTGTGCTGCGTGTGTTGCACCTTGCTCGTGACGAGTCAGGACATAGTTGAATTTGTCCATGTAGTCGTACAGAGCATCGAACGTAGGCATGATGCTGCCTCCGGGATAGCCAAAAATAGTGTCGACATTCTCTTTAAGAAGACTCTCCATAAGAATGTACGCACCTTTCATCTGATTACTCATAACTGACTTTATTTACTTAGTTTAGCGGAGATCCTTTTCATCTCCGCTTTATTTTTATCTTATTTTGTTAGTCGATTTTTTAGTCTACAACACGAACACCGCCCTTGTCTGCAGACGCTACCATTGAAGCGTAAGCTCTCAATGCCTTAGAAACGACGCGGTCACGTTTTGGCTTCCATGCGTCTTTACCTTTTGCCTCTTCTGCTTTGCGACGTTCTGCCAACTCGGCGTCAGACAAGCGGACAGAGATCTTACGTGCTGGGATATCAATCTCAATGATATCTCCGTCGCGTACAAGACCGATATTACCACCGCTTGCAGCCTCTGGAGAGATGTGGCCGATAGACAATCCTGATGTTCCTCCTGAGAAACGACCGTCTGTGATCAAAGCACACTCTTTTCCAAGGTGACGTGATTTGATATATGAAGTAGGGTAGAGCATCTCCTGCATTCCTGGGCCTCCCTTAGGTCCCTCGTGTGTGATGACAACTACGTCTCCAGAAACTACACTGCCGTTCAAAATGCCTTTACAAGCGTCGTCCTGTGAGTTGAATACCTTTGCAGGTCCTGCGAATTTCCAAATGCTTTCGTCTACTCCTGCAGTCTTCACAACACATCCGTCAAGAGCGATATTACCCTTCAAGATTGCCATACCACCGTCTTTCGAGTATGCATGCTCAAGATCACGGATACAACCATTAGCACGGTCTGTATCGAATGAATCCCAATATGTCTCCTGAGAACCCATCTTGATAGAGAACTTGTTGGCTGCAGTACTCTTGTAGATCTTCTCAGCCTTCTCACAGTGAGTAGGTTTTGTGATAGCATATTTGTCGATAGCCTCTCCGATAGTCATTCCGTCTACACGCTTAACGCTTCTGTCTACCAATCCGGCTTTGTCAAGCTCGTTCATGATAGAAAGGATTCCTCCAGCACGGTTCAGATCCTGGATATGGTATTTCTGAGTGTTTGGTGCGACTTTGCACAAGCATGGAGTTACTTTAGATAGAGAGTCGATGTCGTCCATCTTGAAATCTACGCCGCCTTCCTGAGCGATAGCAAGAAGGTGAAGCACTGTGTTTGTAGAACCGCCCATTGCGATATCAAGAGTCATGGCGTTCAAGAATGCCTGACGAGTGGCGATGCTTCTAGGAAGTACGCTTTCATCACCGTCTCTATAATATTTATATGCATTCTCTACAATCATCTTTGCTGCGTCCATGAATAGCTGCTCACGGTTCTTGTGAGTCGCAACGATTGTACCGTTTCCTGGCAATGCGAAACCAAGCACCTCATTCAAACAGTTCATAGAGTTAGCTGTGAAGATACCCGAACAGCATCCGCATCCCGGACACGCTGCGTTCTCAATCTTAGCAACCTGCTCATCAGAAACAGATTCGTCTGCACTCTGGATCATTGCGTCGATAAGGTCAAGATCGTGGCTTCCTTCTAGTTTACCTGCCTCCATTGCACCACCAGAAACGAAGATTGTAGGGATGTTGAGACGCATAGTGGCGATCAACATACCTGGAGTGATCTTATCACAGTTTGAGATACAAACCAAAGCGTCAGCCTTGTGGGCGTTGACCATATACTCCACAGAGTCAGCAATCAAATCGCGGCTTGGAAGAGAGTATAGCATACCGTCGTGACCCATAGCGATACCATCGTCGATAGCGATTGTGTTGAACTCAGCTGCGAAGCATCCAAGTTTTTCAATCTCAGCCTTAACCTTTTGTCCGATTTCATGAAGATGTGTATGACCTGGCACGAACTGAGTGAAGCTGGTGGCGATAGCGATGATAGGCTTGCCCATCTGCTCGCGTTTCATACCGTTTGCCACCCAAAGAGCTCTCGCTCCTGCCATTCTGCGTCCCTCTGTGCTGAATGCACTGCGAAGTTGATGTTTCATTATCTGTATCTATTAAACCAATTCTAAATAATTATCCTGCAAAAATAATAAATTTGTAATTAGCAACCTTGAAAAAGTGATGATTTATTAGAATTTTGGCTGATTTTGGGCTTGAATTTTCACATTTCGCGCTGATTTCTTATCTTTGTCAAAAATAAAAAAGATTAGGGCTATGAAAAACATATTTATTTCAATAATATCGGTGCTTATGTTGGCCTTCTCGTCGTCTGTTTTTGCAGAGGAGGAGTTGAAAGTAAATGTCAACCAACATGCCTATTTTCCAGGTGGTCAGACTGCTTTGGCGACGTGGTTGTCAGAGAATTTGAAATATCCTCAGGAGTGTATAGACAAAAAGGTGGAGGGAGAGGTGATTGTTTCATTCATTGTTGAAAGAGACGGTTCTATCACAGGAATCCATATGGAGCAGTCTGTTGATCCCAAACTCGACGCTGAGGCAAAAAGAGTTGTGGGTGTGATGCCAAACTGGGTGGCTGCAGAGATGAATGGTGTCAAAACACGTAGCCGTCTGATGTTGCCAATCAGATTCACGTTGCCTCAAACAAAATGATTGAATTATAGTTGAATGATTTTTGAAGACGGGGATAATCCTCGTCTTTTTTATGATAAAAAATGGATAAATTTATGATTAAAGGAAAAATTTATAGGTTGTTTTCTGTTTTATTGTTGTCTGCAATGATGACGCCTACGATGTCTTCAGAAGTTGAGGAACTTAATGATGAGATGCTATTGGCTCAGAGAACTGCTAGTGACAATGGAGATAAAGATAATGACAAAAACAAATCATCACGTAATGAGAGGACTGCCAGACCTGTTGAGACAAGACCATCTAGGCCTAGTGATTCACGTCCAGAACGTCCACAAGCGAGACCTCATTCCCCTTCATCTGGGCATGCTCATCATCATGATCCTCAGCCTCCACATCACCACCATCATCATGGGGGAGATGTTGTTGTGGTTGTAGAAGACGATGCAAATTATACGACAAATACAAGCAACTATTCTAGTACATCTGTATCTAAAGATTGTGATTTGGATAGATTTATGCTTTTCGCTAATCTTGGATTTGGAGTGTCATACAGAGGTTTTTCTGGTTTATTGGATTTTGAAGACGAGGATGATGGATTTTTTGAGAATTTAGGATATAATATAGAGGTGCGTTGTGACGTAGGATTGAATAAGCATCTTTTCCTTAGTTCTGGTGTTGGTTTTGCGAAACAATCCATATATAATCAGTTCTCGCTTGGTAATTATATGTGTAATACAAAACGCTTTTTGGATATCCCTTTGCTTTTTGGCTACAGAAAGGCTGATGATGAAGATTTTTGGGGATCCATATCGGTTGGCCCACGATTTGCGTATGGAGTGAGTGGTGAATGTCGTGAGTATTACGATTTTTATCCAGATCCGGAATATGGCGTCTTTAAGCACAGCAGTTATGGAGGCAAGTATGGGTCGGATAGATTTGCAGTAGGTGTTGGTTGCGAAGCTAATATGGTTGTTTACAAATTCTTGCTTGGCTTCGGTTTAAGTTTTTATCCGAAAAACGATTGCTCTCCGGAGGGAATCTATGATGGCCTCTACAAAAGGTTTTATAAAGTACGCACAAATTTTTCAATCAAGGCTGGTTGGAGAATCTTTTAATGCTTCGAAAAGAGACAAAAAAAAAATACCGTTAACTCACGCTGACGGTATTCTAAACTTAAAACTCTAATAACATAAACACATGATTCTTTCGAATCGAAAAAAATTACTTTTTACAACTTGTTGGGGGCAAAATTAGTATTTCGATGTGACTTTACAAATAGTTCGTCCAAATAGTTGAGAAAAAATAGTGAAAAATATGCTTTTTTGCCCCAAATGTCTGTATTTTCTGCTGTTTTATCTAAAATTAGACTACTTTTGCACTCGCTTGCTGAAAGTGTAGGCTTAAATAAATTGGAATATGTCAAGAAAGAGAAAAGAACTTCCGATATTGGAGAATGTCACTATCGCCGACATTGCAGGAGAAGGCAAGGCGATTGCGAGAATTGATGATATGGTGATTTTTGTGCCATATGTTATTCCTGGTGATGTGGTTGATATCCAAGTTACAAAGAAGAAACATAGTTATATGGAGGGTCGTGCGTTGAGAATCGTCACTCCTTCGCCAGACCGTATTGCTCCTATGTGTTCGCATTATGGTGTCTGTGGTGGATGCAAATGGCAGGTGTTGCCATACGAATTGCAGATCAAACACAAACAGAATCAGGTGGAGAATGTGCTTCGTCGCATAGGAAAAGTTGAACTTCCAGAGATAACACCTATTCTTGGTTCAAAGGAGACTACTTATTATAGAAATAAACTTGAATTCACTTTCAGCAACAAGCGTTGGTTGACAGATGATGAGGTGAAGGCTGGTGTCCAGTATGACGACATGAACGCTCTTGGATTCCACATTCCAAGTATGTTCGATAAGGTGCTTGATATAGAGAAATGTTATCTTCAGCCTGAGATTTCTAACCGTATACGTACTGAGATCAAACAATATGCTAAAGCTCACGATTTGGCTTTCTTTGACCTTCGCAACCGTGACGGTTTCTTGCGTAACATCATAATCCGTACTGCTGGAACAGGAGAGGTGATGCTTATCGTGGTGTTCTTCAAGGAGGATGAGGCTAAACGAGTAGCTTT
>CAMJFV010000150.1 GCA_946405045.1 uncultured Bacteroidales bacterium
AGATTCAAAAAACTGTGTTATTTTCTATTTGAGTATTCTATCCAGCTTCCATCAAACCTGACTATATGGCAATCTTCAATTCCATTCTTTCTTTCCTCAACCCATTTCTTTGCCACATAATACTTGTTACTGCCGTCGACAATAAGTTTCCTGAATCTGAAATTTCTCAAATCACTCAATTTCGCTGTCACATTACTCGCCAAGATCAAGACGTCTACTTCCAATGGTGACTTCGACTCTCTTTTTATCTCTTCCTTATCCAAAAGTATATAGACACGATGATTATCAAAATCAAAAAATGTCTCATCTGTAGACGACGATGATGGCATCAATCTGTTTGTCCAGAATTCACCTGCCTTTTTAGCCACCTTAAATGTGTCATTGCACCCATATAGAGTGTTTGTTTCAATCATTCTATTCACCGCAGTCACACCATTCACATTATACACAGCCAACATCCTGCATTTTTTTGTAGCCATTCCATCTATAGTGGCACCCACAAAATAAACAACCGAAATAGAGGCTGAAATCCACAGCAACAAAATCCTCCGGTAGTTATAATATGCCGCAACCGACAGAAACACAGCAACATAAACCGCAACATCATAATAATAAAACGGCAATCTGTCGACGGTGCAGAATGAAATGTCTGCAGTATACCAGACAATCACATTGACCGTCTTAGCCACACTCAACGTGAAGCATAGGACTCCGCTGGCCACGGAAGACAAAACAGGAAGCAAGGTAGATAGCACAAATAATCCAAAATATAGGAATGACAATGGAATCAGCAACGTCACCAATGGAATCGTAAATAGGCTTGAGACAATCGACAATATCGGCAGGGTGTGGAATGTCAGCAGAATTATCGGAGTAGTGAGGAGCTGAGCAGAAAGACTGATTGCGACACTTCCTGACACATAAGTTCTGAGTTTAGAGAGGCACATCCCCACCCGCCCCTTAAGTTTAAATTCAGGCATCAATTTTTCAACCCCATTTATCAACGGTTGTCCGAAAAGCAAAATCGAATACACTGCGGAAAAACTCAATTGGAATCCAAGATCAAAAATATTGAATGGGTTATACACAAGCATCACAAACGCAGTGAACGACACTACATTTATCGGATTTGGTTTACTAAACAGAAGTATCGCCACACGGTATACCGTATACATAAAAGCTGTACGAACCACAGAAGCCGCCAAACCTGTCAAGAAAGCATAGCCCCATATTATAGTAAGCAATACAGCTGCGAAAGCATACTTTCTTCTTTTGGGATGAATCACAAAACCCACCAAAGTCTCTATAATCAATATAATTATTCCGACGTGAAGTCCACTCACCGCAAGCAAATGACTTGTGCCAGCCTTGGAATAAGCTTCTTTCAACCCGTCGTCCATATCAGTTTTGTCTCCTAACGTAATGGCGACGACGAGGTCTCGAGCATTGTATTCATCAACATCATTGTCAGTTCTAACCGAATTCTGCAAAAACAAATTAATGTCGGATGCGTATGTTTCCAGCGACAAGTTATCCGACGACTTTAGTGTTCTGTAATCCTTGACAAAAGAAGTGGCCTCAACACCTTTTTTACGCAGATAAGTATCATAATTGAATCCAATAGTTTCATTGCTTTCCGTCGACTTCAATGATGACGAAATGACAACGAAATCGCCTTTTTTGAACGATACAGAGCAAGTGTCAAACGTAAGTAGAGCAAAGACAGGTGCTTTTCCACTTCCGTCTCTTTTTCCGGTCTCCAAATAAACCTCAGACTCACAACTGATTTTTCCTCCCTTCGTCAGCTTCGGAACACTTTTGATCTGAGCTACCCTCTCCTTCATTTCCGTTGCCCCACAAGTTTGCAATTCATCAGAAGAAATCGGATGACAAGCATGTTCAAAGATACCGCCGAGAAAAAAGAAGACCAATAACATGAAAAGGATGGCCGAAAATGAGGTCTTTGATGACTGCAACAAAGCCGGCATCTTCAAATAAATAAAAAATGTGAAAATGGCGGCAATAAATGACACCACCAAACCTATTTGATTGGCGAAGTCAAACTGGAATGAGTATTCAGACACAATGCCAGAAGCGAATAAAAATGTCAGGAATAGATATGGAAATCTACGAATTGACTTAACTATAAAATTCATTTTATTTTTTTGTACGTTACCAAATTATCCCTACGGGATACAATCTAATTAATAAAAAGGAGACGGGATGATTCCCGTCTCCATATCATTATAAATTTTTCAATCCAGCGATTGTAGCTTTCTGATCTTTAGCACCAAACACAAAAGATCCAGCCACCAAGATATCAGCACCTGCGTCAAGAAGTTGCTTGCCTGTCTCAAAATTAACACCACCGTCGATTTCAATCTTGGCAGTCGAGCCCTTCTCTACAATCATCTTCTTCAAACGACGGACCTTATCCAATGTGTTTTCAATAAACTTCTGTCCACCGAAACCAGGATTTACGCTCATAAGCATAACCACATCCGCGTCGCAGATAATTTCTTCAAGCACAGAGACGGGAGTATGGGGATTCAAAGTCACACCAGCCAACATACCTAACGACTTGATATGCTGCAAAGTACGGTGAAGATGAGTGCAAGCCTCATAGTGAACGCTTAAAACCTTTGCCCCAAGTTTATGGAATTCCTCCACATAACGGTCAGGGTCAACAATCATCAGATGGACATCAAGTGGTTTTGTGGCCTTGCTTGCGATTGCCTTAATCACAGGCATACCGAAAGAGATGTTTGGCACAAACACACCGTCCATAATATCAAGGTGATACCAGTCAGCCACACTTTCGTTTAGCATCTCGATATCAGCATTCAAGTTCAAAAAATCCGCCGACAATAAAGAAGGCGACACTAAATGATTCATTTATTCTTATAATTTTTGTGCAAAATTATGAAAAATAAGGGGTTTTATCAACGTTAAATGGAATCAATTCAATGTCAATGCCATTTATCACAACATAAATGGACAAAAAAATCGCCAGCCACTGTTACGTGACCGGCGAATATGTTATTTTGTAATCTTATTCAGATTAGAACTTCAATGCGTCAAGAGCATCATCAGAAACTTCCTTCAATTTTAGGTAGTCTGCTGAAACATAACCTGTCTGACCGTTGAAGCTGATTGTTCCCCAACCATTGTTGATGCTTGAAACCTCAACCTCTGTTCCTTTAGCCAACTTGCCGATGATATCGCAAGATGTGTTAGGCTCTTTTCTAACGTTTAGGTTAGAAGACTGTGTGTTTACAATGTAAATAGCCATCTTTCTAATCAATTTAATGTTTGTAAATAATAAAAAGAACGCTACGGTAAGCAAGGCTTCCATAGCGTCCCTTTGTTTCCTTGCTTAAGATTAGTTCTTAGTCTTAAGGATCTCGATTACTGCGTTAACTGCAGCCTCGAAACCAGCCTGCTCATCAGCGTTCAAGTTAGCCTTAGCTGACTCGTACTGAGCCTTAAGCTCTGTGATCTTAGCTACGATACCAGCAACATCTTCCTTAGATGCAGCCTCTGCCTCTGCCTTGATTGCGTTCAAAGACTCCTCAAGACCTTTCAATACAGCGTTCTCTACTGTAGCAGCAGCCTCAGCTGTAGCCTCTGCAGCAGCCTCAACAGTCTCTTCTACCTGTGCTGGAGCCTCAACCTGAGCAGGAGTCTCCTTCTTGCATGATGAAAGTACAAGTGCCAATGCAGCTGCACTTACGAACAAAATCTTCTTCATTATCTTGTATTTTAAATTTATTAATTCCGTTTTCAATTATGTCGCAAATATAAAAAATATTATTTGCTTTGGTACTTTTTTTTGTTTTTTTTGTTGATAAAAGGTATTTTAATTTGTTATTTTTGTTGATATGGGTATTAATCGAACATATTTAATAGAAGAAAAGGATGTAGTGTTGGCATTTTCCACTAATGTCGACTGCCGAAACATCGATAATTCATCATCATTTTTCAATTCTGCCGACGTTGTTTCATGCAAGCAGATACATAGTGACATCATAAAATTAGTTGACGAGTCGACGCGAGGAACTGAGATTCCTGATTGCGACGCGTTGATTACAAACATCCGTAATCTTCCGCTTTTGATTCGTACCGCAGACTGTGTGCCTGTGGTGCTTTATGATAAGCGAAAACATGTGATAGCCAACGTTCATTCCGGCAGAGTGGGAACACAAAAACAGATTGTCCGCAAAACAGTGGAGATGATGCAATCACATTATGGTTCTTCTTCATCTGACATCATCGCAGCCATCGGCCCTCACATTTGCGGGAAATGTTACGAGGTTGACGCCGCATGTGCCTCTGAATTCGGCGAAAAATATATAGTAGGGTTTAGTAAATCTCAAAAGCCGTTGATTGACATTGCTTCAGCCTGCAAAGAACAGTTGGAAGCCACTGGCGTCAACAGCAACAATATTTTCATTTCTGATATCTGTACCGCAGAATCACCAGAATGGCCTTCATGGAGACGCGACAAATGCAAGGAGCGACTCGGAACATTCATAGTGCTGTGCTAAGCAGAAAATAAAATATGACATAAAATAAGTAGAGACGGGAATACTCCCGTCTCTATTTCATTAACATTTAGCCTTTGCCAAAGCCTGCTTGATATCTTCGATTAGATCATCAGCGTCTTCGATACCGACAGAAAGACGGATCAAATCAGGAGAAATGCCTCCCTCAATTAGTTGCTCGTCTGTAAGCTGACGGTGAGTATGAGATGCTGGATGAAGCACACAAGAGTGACAATCGGCAACGTGTGTAGCGATACCAATAAGTTTCAAGTTGTCCATGAACTTGATTGAGAACTCACGTCCACCCTTCAATCCGAATGCCATAACGCCACATGTTCCATTTGGACAATACTTCTGCTGCAATGCGTGGTCTGGGTCAGACTCAAGCTCAGAATAGTTGATCCAAGCAACCTGATCGTTAGACTTCAAGAATTTAGCGATCTTCAACGCATTGTCATGGTGCTGTCTCATACGTACATGAAGAGTCTGCAAACCAAGATTTAGATAGAATGCATTCTGAGGAGACTGGATTGAACCAAAGTCTCTCATCAACTGAGCTGTAGCCTTAGTGATGTAAGCACCCTTACCGAATGCCTTTGTATATGTCAAACCATGGTATGAAGGGTCTGGAGCACAAAGTCCAGGGAATTTGTCTGCATACTTGTCCCAGTCAAAATTTCCGCTGTCGATGATAGCACCACCTACACCTACTCCCTGGCCATCCATATATTTAGTAGTAGAGTGAGTTACGATATCAGCACCGAACTCGATAGGACGGCAGAATACTGGAGTTGGGAAAGTGTTGTCGATAATCAACGGAACTCCGTGAGAGTGAGCGATCTTTGCATAACGCTCGATATCGAAAATACGGACACCTGGGTTAGATACAGTCTCACCAAAAACCAACTTTGTGTTTGGCTTGAATGCCGCATTGATTTCCTCGTCTGTTGCATCCTCGCTTACGAAAGTCACTTCGATTCCCATTTTTGGAAGAGTTGTACCAATCAAATTGAATGTACCTCCGTAGATATTGTTGAATGCGATCACGTGACCACCAGCCTCGCAAATATTGAAGATTGCGAAAAAGTTTGCCGC
>CAMJFV010000151.1 GCA_946405045.1 uncultured Bacteroidales bacterium
TGTTATCAGTGCAGACGAAAAGCTCGTCGAACAAATTGGTTATGACATGATAAAAGGCGTGACTATTTCAGCACCTGGATTCTATGCTCCACAAGGAAGATGGGTACGACTTCAGCCTCAAGACCCGGATCTGAACGCCAAGATCCGCACATTCGACTATAACGGCGAAAAAATAACAAACTATGAGATGGAAAGTTCAGCTGTTGCCGGACTCTCGCGTCTACTCGGACATAGAGCAATGACCGTGTGCTGTATCATCGCAGGACGTACATCAGGCGACATGAACACCGAATATCACGGCACAATGGAAAAATTAGTTGAAACAGTTCTACAGAGATTAATGAAATAAAAAAATGGACGGAATGCCATACAATACGCAGATGCCCAAACTTGCACTGCCAGAATACGGAAGAAACATCCAGAACATGGTGAACTACTGTCTTACCATTGAAGACAGAGAGGAACGCACCAACTGTGCACACAGCATAATCCAGACAATGGGCAACCTGTTTCCACATCTTCGTGATGTGAATGATTTCAAGCATATCCTTTGGGATCACCTGGCTATCATGGCGGATTTCAAACTTGACATTGACTACCCTTATGACATAATCAAAAAGGAGGAGTTGTATGAAAAGCCTGAGCCAATGCCATATCCCGACAATTACATGATATACAAGCATTACGGTGCTTCCATTCAAAAATTGATCGGTTTCTGCCGTACCATAGAAGATGAAGACGAAAAAATGTCGTTGGCAGTTCTTATTGCTAACCAAATGAAAAAGAGCTACTTCGCTCACAACAAGGAAACTGACGACGTAAAGATCATCAAAGATTTGAGAGACATGTCGGGAGGAGAAATCCTGCTTGATCCTGAAAAGGTTTCTCTTATCTCATCAGCTGAAATAATGAAAGGAACCAAAACAGCAGCCACAACATCGTCAAAAAAGAAGAAAAAATAATACCAGACTCGTATGAATAAAGTTATTGCGCTTATGCTTTCTGCTGGAGCCATATTTCCAGCATTTGCAGAAAGAAATATCTACGGATGGGAATTTCTTTCCGCATCCACTTCTGCATACACAGGAAGCATAGGAGTCGAAAACGTTTCTTCCCACAGCAGAGAAATAGACATGGCCCTACGCAACCCTGCGCTGATGACAGAAGAGACACACAACACTGCGTCATTAAGCTACCAGAATTATTTGGCAGGATCAAATTGGGCGACAGCTGCATATTCAAGAGCAGTTGACGACAAGAATTCTTGGGGTGCGGCAATTGTTTTTGCTCCTTACGGAAAGATGACAGAGACTGACATCTACGGTAATGAAATCGGAGAATTCAGTGCCACAGACTTTATGGCAGAGGGTCTATATAGCCGTATGTTAGCAGAAAATTTCCGTGTTGGTCTTGGATTCAAACTTATCTTCTCATCTATAGCAGAAGAGAGAAGTTTTGGTTTTGGATTCGACGTCGGTGCTAACTATTTCAATAAAGACAAAGATCTTTCTTTGGGTTTTGCGGTAAGAAACATAGGAGTTCAATTAGCCACTTACACTGACACTCCTGATTCAAGAGACAGACTTCCTTGGAATATGCAAATCGGATTCACAAAAGGTCTTGAGCATGCTCCTTTGAAATTCTCTATCACATACACAGACATCAACCGTTGGGATTTGTCTTACACAAAATACAATGAGGTTGACAAAAGCACATTGGAGGGAGACGATTTGGATGCCACACAGGAAATCAAGTGGGGAGACATGTTCATGCGTCACTTTGTGTTCTCAGCGGAATTTGTACCAAGAGATGAATTCTCATTAGTAGTAGGTTATAACTGTAGACGAGGTCGCGAATATAAGTTGGCAGATTCTCGCTCGGGAGCAGGATTCAGTTTCGGACTCAACCTGAATATCAAGAATGTATACGTCGGTGCGGCATATTCAATATATGGAAAAGCAGCAAACGTATTCGGTGCAACAGTCGGATACAGAATAAACAGAGCTGAATATGTTGAGACGATAGAGCCCGGCGAACAATACTAAAAAATAAAAGATGAAAAATATAGTAGTAGCAATCGACGGATTCTCGTCTTGCGGAAAAAGCACAATGGCTAAATGGCTTGCCAAAGAGGTAGGCTACAAATATATCGATTCTGGAGCAATGTACCGTGCAGTGACTCTATTCTGCCTGCGCAACAACCTTATCAAAGATGGTGTTGTGGACACAGAAAAACTTGAGAAACGCATGAACGAAGTCAAGATCGAATTCCGTGTCAATGAAAATACAGGAAAAAGCGACACTTATCTTAACGGAGAGTGTGTCGAGTCTGAAATCCGTGGCATGGAGGTTTCGTCAAACGTGAGCCCAGTGGCAGCAGTGCCATTCGTTCGCCACGCAATGGTGGATCTTCAGAGAAGCTATGGCGAAGGAGGAGGCATCGTGATGGACGGACGTGACATCGGCACCACCGTCTTCCCCAACGCAGAACTTAAGCTGTACGTAGTAGCGTCGGCAGAAGTCAGAGCACAAAGAAGATATGACGAATTAACAGCCAAAGGAGACACCGTTTCATTCGATGATATTCTGAAGAACGTCCAGGAACGCGACTATATCGACATGAACCGTGCTGAATCGCCATTGAGAAAGGCTGACGACGCAATTGAATTAGACAACGGTCTGCTTACAATCGAGGAGCAAAACAAGTGGTTGATGCAGATTTTTAACGAAAAGACTAAATAAGACGATGATAATCGATATCGACGAAAATTCCGGCTTTTGCCCAGGAGTTGTGTCAGCGATCAAAAAAGCAGAGGATGAGCTAAAACAAAACAACTCTCTTTTCTGCTTGGGTGATATCGTCCACAATTCCCGTGAAGTGGAAAGACTGACTGAACAAGGTCTGGAAACAATCGGAATCGACGAATTGCAGGAATTGAAAGACACCCGTGTGCTTCTACGAGCTCATGGAGAACCACCGTCTACATACGATTTGGCAAAAAAGAACAATATCTCCATCATCGACGCGACATGCCCAGTGGTTCTCGCCCTGCAACGCAAAATAAAGACTGCATACGAGAAACACAATAAGAAGAACACACAGATTGTGATCTACGGAAAAGTGGGCCATGCGGAAGTGAACGGACTTGTAGGCCAGACAAACGGAACCGCAATCGTAGTGGAGAATCTGAACGATATCGACAAAATTGATTTTTCAAAAGATATCTGTCTATTTTCGCAAACCACCAAAAGCATCGAGGGGTTTAACGAAATAATAGCGGAGATCCAAAAAAAGAAAAAAGACTGTATCAAATTTGAATATTTCGATACAATCTGCAGACAAGTGGCTAATAGAATCCCAAAAATCATTAGTTTTGTCTCTAAATACGAACTGATTTATTTTGTTTGTGGGAAGAAAAGCTCTAACGGCAAGGTCCTATATGAACAATGCAAAAAGACAAATCCTACGACACTTCTGATTTCAGGAGTGGAAGATATTGATTTGTCTGACATTAAAGACAAAGAAAAAATCGGGATATGCGGTGCGACGTCAACACCAAAGTGGCAGATGGAAGCAGTCCGAGACTATATCTTGAACGCTAACAAATAAATACCAACACTATGAAAATTAAGTGCATAGGCATTTTAACTTCTGGAGGCGACGCTCCAGGAATGAACGCTGCAATCAGAGCGATCACTCGTTCTGCTATCTACAACGGTATCCGTGTCAAAGGTATCTACAGAGGCTACAAGGGACTGATGATGGGAGAGATAGAGGAATTTCACACAGAAAGCGTCAGCAACATCATCCAACATGGAGGAACAATTCTTAAGAGCGCAAGATGTCAAGAATTCCACACACAGGAAGGAAGACAGAAGGCTTACACTACCCTACGATCAGAAGGCATTGACGCATTGGTTGTATGTGGTGGAGACGGAACTTTCACCGGAGCTCGTCTGTTCGCTCAAGAATTCGACTTTCCGATCATCGGTGTGCCATGCACTATCGACAACGACTTGTCTGGAACTGATTTCACAATAGGATACGACACCGCTCTAAACACAATCGTGGATGCGGTGGATAAAATAAAAGATACTGCCAATTCTCACGAACGTTTGTTTTTCATTGAGGTCATGGGCCGCGACGCAGGTTATCTTGCGCTGAACGGTGCAATCGCGACTGGAGCGGAAGCTGCCATCATACCTGAAATCGAGACTGGGATAGACCAGCTTGAGGCTTTCATCTCACGAGGATTCAGAAAGTCAAAAAACAGCAGTATCGTGCTTGTTGCGGAAAGCGACATCACAGGTGGAGCTATAGGTGTTGCGGAACGTCTGAAGAAAGAGCATCCTGAATACGAGGCTCGTATAACAATCCTTGGACATATCCAAAGAGGAGGTTCGCCAACAGCAGCCGACCGTATACTTGCTTCACGTCTGGGAGCCGCAGCTATCGACGCTCTTATCGACGACCAGAGAAACATCATGGTTGGTGTGGTAAACGACCGCGTCGTATACGTGCCATTCAACAAGGCCATCAAACATGAGAAGAAGATGGACACATCTCTATTATCTGTACTGAAAGTTGTTTCAAATTAATTATACAAAATGAAAAAAAATCTTTTTTTCCTTATGCTTGTAGGAGCAATGTCTTCATGTGGCAATGCACCTCAAAACAGCGAGAATAATGACATGTATGCTTTTGATTCAACAGCTGTAACAATTTCTGATGAGGTTGCCGGAGTAGAGACACGTTCTGTGCCATTCGAGGCAATAAACGGCAAGTGGATGATCAAATCAGCAAAAAGTGAGGCTGTAGCGGAAGGCGATACTTCAGCGTACATTATCATTAACGTTGCTGAAAAAACGATCAATGCAACCGCAGGCTGCAACTCTATCTTCGGAGCGATCAACAGAAATGGCAGAACAGACAATTCGTTGGCTTTCGAAAATATGGGAGCTACAAGAATGATGTGTCAAGACAAAGACGCTATTGAAAGAGCTTTGATTGACGCTCTAAACACCACTCGTTCGTTCTCTCTAACTAACGGTGAACTTTCATTCTGCAACGAGAATAACGAAGTTGTGCTGAAAGCGGCTAAATAAAAAATGGTCACTACAGGGATAAAAAACAGGCACGATAATTCATGCCTGTTTTTTATTATATCTAAAATTTTACATTAGGATTGAAATGTTTAATGATAGGACCATACTTTTCTATTTCTGCTTGTGTCATTTTTCGTGCTTTACTACGAATAAAATGGTCATGCCATTTGTGGTCTTTTTCACTAAACCTACGTGTAATAGTATATGTTTGGACATGAATGGTTCCCTTTTTGAAAATAGGACTTCCATCTTTGTTATTATGGTCATGATCCCAATCAAAATCAATCACCATTTTCTTTTCCTTGTTATATATACTGTTTTTCTGAGCGACCGAATTATCTCCAGTCGAACCGCTATCATTATTGGGATTCAACGCATAATTTTCTGCATATTTTACACCCTCATTATAATACCAGGCATTATGAAATACTCTCTTGCAATTTTTGATATGGACGGAACCATCCTTAATACTCTGGATGATATGACCGACTCTT
>CAMJFV010000152.1 GCA_946405045.1 uncultured Bacteroidales bacterium
ATATCCGGTTTCTGTTGCCTCGTCGTAAACATATTCCATGATATCCTCTATGCTTTCAAATGTGCCGGATTCAATATCTATGACGTGCTCTTCAAATCCAGAGGTGACATCATCTGCCTTGTAATAAGATCTAAACAGTTTAAACTCTCCGTTGACAAATTCATACCAATCGGTCGTAGTAACATAATTATCGTTTCTCACAATAAGATTGCCATTCAAGGAATTCACACACCAAAGGCCACCTGGTCCGCTTTCTGGTGTAAACACATTTTCTCTTTCAAAATACTTATAGATTTCTCCCGTCTTATTCTTAAATAATATTATAGCTCCACGTAAATTTGAATTATAGCATCTCCCGTCGTCAAAGGATTCCAACTCTCGCCTTTCACATCTTGTCACAAGCAGCCAACCTTGTTCTATAATTTCATCCTGAACATCCAAATCGACAACATCCAGCAAATCAGTACTGTCTGGCAAATAGGTCAGAAACAATCTTTTCAAAGAGTCTTGTGAGCCATTCTGAATGGGTTCTGCAAAACAGGATAGCGAGCAAAGTATTGAAAATATGAGAATGAGGAATCTCATAAAATAAAAAAGGCAATGGCATTTTGATATGACCATTGCCTTATTCTTAACTCTTAATTTTTAATTCTTAATTATAAATTATAAGAATCAGCACGCTTTCAAGCTCAAATCCAAGCCCTTAACAGAGTGAGTCAAAGCTCCGACTGAGATGAAATCAACACCACATTCTGCGTAGCTGCGAAGTGTGTCGATTGTGATTCCACCAGACGACTCTGTCTCATACTTGCCACCGATTCTCTCTACTGCCTTGCGAGTTAGCTCAGTGCTGAAGTTGTCGAGCATGATTCTGTCGACACCGCCGACCTTCATCACCTGCTCAAGCTCATCCATATTACGGACCTCGATCTCAATCTTAAGATCCTTGTTGTTGTCCTTGCAATATTGTTTAGCACGATTGATAGCCTTATCGATACCACCTGCGAAATCAACATGGTTGTCCTTCAAAAGGATCATATCGTAAAGACCGATACGATGGTTAACACCGCCACCAATCTTAACCGCCATCTTCTCGATGATACGCAAACCTGGAGTAGTCTTACGAGTGTCAAGCACACGAGTGTGAAGACCGTCAAGAAGTTTGACATACTTTCTTGTCTGAGTAGCGATACCACTCATTCTCTGCATCAGGTTAAGCACCAAACGCTCTGTCTGCAGAAGCGACTGAGTTTTTCCCTCAACGTAGAATACGATATCACCCTTTTTGATAGTATCACCGTCATGCATCAAAACCTCAACCTTCAATTCAGGATCGAATTTCTTGAACACACGTAGAGCGATATCTACACCAGCCAACACGCCATCCTCCTTAACCAAAAGTTTAGCTTTACCCATAGCTGTATCAGGAATACAGCAAAGAGTTGTGTGGTCGCCATCACCTATATCCTCGGAAAATGCTGTGTTAAGCATATCCTCTATCAATTCGTCTTCAGTCTTTTTCATCTTTTATACTTTAATTTGTTTTTGCAAATATATTGATTTTTTATGAGACACAATAAGTAAAAAGTTAATTAATTAGAGATGAATGTTTCATAATCAACAGAACATTCTTATTTTTGCAATCAAAAGAAACAGCAAATTCTTCATTAAATATGAAGAAATATAGCATAAAGTATTCTAATAAAAGTTTAGTCTATTGGATTAGGCACAAAAAAGGAACATGATTAATTTTATTGATTCACAAAATGACTCCATTGATGTACATACAGCGAATGTACAAAATATCGAACGGTTAATTCTGCATATACACGGTCAACAGGTCATGATAGATAGTGATATTGCTATCTTATACGGAGTTGACACAAAAGTATTAAACCAAGCAGTCAAAAGAAACAACACTCGCTTTCCAGAACGATTCATGTTTCGTTTAACTCAGAAAGAGAAAAACGAACTGGTCACAAATTGTGACCGGTTCGAAAAATTAAAACATTCATCCACTTGTCCATATGCCTTTACTGAACAAGGCATAGCAATGTTGTCTTCCATACTGAAAAGTAAAACCGCCATTGAGGTGAGTATACAAATTATGGATGCATTTGTTGCCATGCGACATATTTTAATGAGTAACGTTCATATTTTATCTGAATTAGAAAGCATTAAACAGCACATTTCAAAATCAGAAACTCATCAATTAGAAACAGACAAAAGAATTGATGAATTGTTCAAGAAAATGGATTTATACAAAATCGAAAACAAAAAAGGCATTTTCTTTAAAGGACAAATTTTTGATGCCTATGTAAAATTTGAAAATTTTCTACAATCAGCCCAATCAAGCATTATACTGATTGATGGCTACGTCGACATAACAGTTCTTGAAAGATTATCAAAAAAAAGGGAGAATGTAAATGTAGAATTGTACACATCTTCTCACGCGACAATCACTCAAACAGACATCAAGGCTTTCAACGACCAATACCCTACCCTCACAGTAAACTACACAACAAAAATGCACGATAGATTTCTTATAATAGACAATAAAACACTGCTTCACATAGGAGCGTCACTAAAAGACCTTGGCAAAAAATGCTTTGCTTTTGAAGAATTGGATGCTTCTTTAATTCCAACCATTATATCAAACGTGTAATCATCTTCATGGAACCATTCAAGTATCAAAAAAGTACAGACAACAATCTTCTTATTCAAAAAAAGGTGACGAAGAGAAAAATCCCTCCGTCACAAAAATAAATGCAATACACATGGATGAGTCACAAAACCCACCCTCTAATTTAAGGACAAACAATACATTAACCCAGAGTCGTGAATCAAGACACAATGTCTTTTTATATTCACGTCTCTTTATATTAAAGAGTATTACTCTTTTCTTCTTTATCTACAGAAATATTTTGCTGACGATTAGCAAAATTCTTTTTCTCCTCGTTTCTTGCTTTCTTAATCTCGAAGAAAGTACGAGAATCAGTCTGGTGGGCTACACCGTTAACCACCACAAAATAATTAGGTACTCTTTCACCTTTACCGTTCATAGTGCATTTTACGTATGTCTTCTCCACTGACGCTATTGAAAAATCTTCAGTGGAAATTTCCGCATAAGCAGAAACTCCAGACATCATGATCATTGCACAAAGTGCTCTCAAAACAGCTTTCATTTATTTTTTGTTGCAAAAAGTTGTTAAATCTTACACTAAAATACCAACAAAAAGTGTGCCAATTTGTCGGATTTTTGTGTATATTTGTAGATAAAATCAAAAAAAAGGAGCTAAAACATTGATTTTCATTTTTAAGTTTTTTAACATAAAAGAGAAATGAGAAAGATACTATTTAACATATTTTTGGCATTAAGCACTGCTTTCACATGTTTTGCACAACAGAAATTTGAGCCATTGCCAATGGATCCTGCTCTTCGCTATGGCATCCTTGACAACAAACTTACATATTATATCCGTCACAATGAGACTGAGAAAGAGCGTGCGGACTTCTACATTGTGCAGAATGTGGGTGCGATCCTCGAAGAGGACAGTCAAAATGGTCTAGCTCACTTTCTCGAGCATATCGCTTTCAACGGAACAAAGAACTATCCAGGCAAAGGCATCATCAACTATCTCGAAACAATCGGTGTGAAATTCGGAGCGAATATCAACGCCTACACTTCCCTTGACGAAACAGTCTATAACTTAAAAGCCGTGCCTACATACCGCAGTGGCATCGTCGACTCATGTCTACTAATCCTACACGATTGGTCGAGCTTCATCTCTTGTGAAGACGACGAGATTGACAAAGAGAGAGGTGTGATCCTGGAGGAGTGGCGTACTCGCAACACATCCGACCGCCGTCTGTGGAAAAAATCATCTCAAATATTATATGAAGGGTCTCAATACGCGAAAAGAGACATCATCGGAGACACTGCGATCATTCTTCATTTCCATCCGGATTCTCTTCGTGCTTACTACAACAAATGGTACCGTCCTGATTTGCAGGGCATCATAATTGTAGGCGACGTGGATGTAGACTACGTTGAGAACAAGATAAAAGAGATTTTCGCAGACATTCCAGAGAGAATCAATCCTGCGACTCGCATAGTGTACGATCTGAAAAAACTCGACACAACCAAAGTGTGTATCCTGACTGACCCAGAAGCCAAATACACTCTTGGAAACATCACATACCGCCACGATGCCATGCCATCAGAAATCTACGCATCAATCGTAGGTTATACGACAAGTGTCATCGACAACCTAATCAGCAAAATGGTGAACGCAAGAATAGACGAAGTGTTAAAAGAGAAAAACTGTCCTTTCTCCTATGCTTCAATGTCTTATGGAAGCCAAGTGAAAAGCTGCGACGGATATGAACTAATGTACATCGTAAAAGACAACCGTTGCATGGAGGCTTCTGAAAAAATCCTTTCATTAGCTGAGCAGGTGAGACGCTACGGATTCACTGAGAGTGAGCTATACAGAGCAAAAGAGACAACCATCGCGTCTTTCGAGAAAGCCTACACAGAAAGGACAAAAGCGAAAAACAACTCTTTCGTGGGAGAATACAAGCGTAATTTCACAACATTCGAACCGATTCCTGGAATTGAATGGGAATTTGACGCAATCAGGAAAATTCTTCCGTCTATCACAACTGACATAGTGAACAAACGTTTTGCCGATTATTTCAAAACAAACCAGATCACAGTGCTGATGACGGCCGCAGACAAAGACAAGAATTCACTGCCTAGTGAAGCCCAGTTGACTCAGCTGATCGCAGACCGTGAGAAGATCGCAGCGTCGCCATATATAGACAAAGCAAAGAACAAGCCACTCGTGAAGAAAGATCCAAAGCCAGGCAAAATTGTGGACACTTACCACAATCCAAAACTCGACTACACTATGTGGACACTGTCAAACGGCGCAAAAGTCATCATCAAATCCACGAATCTGAAAAACGACGAGATTTTGATGACTGCGTTTAGCGAGGGAGGAATCTCCACCATCGGAGATCTGAGCAAACTTTCATCTGCCAAGATTGCAGACAACATCATCGAAAGCAACGGACTCGGCGAGTTCGACGCCACACAGTTGGACAAAGCGTTGGCAGGCAAGAACGTCACTGTCTCACCTTCCATCGCCATGTACGAGTCGAAGATTTCTGGACGAAGCACAATAAAAGATTTCAAGACAATGCTTCAACTGACATACCTGCTACAGACATCTGTGCGAAAAGACCCAGAAGCATACGCATCGTTGATATCACAATATGAGACAGTCTTAAAGAACCGATCATCAGACCCGATGAACGACTACCGCGACTCTGTGCAGGTGTTGTCGTCGAGCAGAAACAGTTATACAATGCCATTTAAAAAGGAGAATCTTTCCGAGATCAACGAAGCAGACGCAATCAAGATTTACAAGTCGTTGTTCTACTGTCCCGAGAAATTCACATACATTTTTGTAGGAAATTTGTCGGAAGATAGCGTAAGAAACGAGATTCTTTCGTATATTGGCGGTATCAAATCTTCCAAGAGCAAGCAGAGAGGCTGGATAGACAGAGGCATAAAGCATCCATCCGGCT
>CAMJFV010000153.1 GCA_946405045.1 uncultured Bacteroidales bacterium
GACAGAACAGTATGGGACAGGATCAGGATGATATCCTTATCGCTCCATATTCGACGGTGCAGAAACGTATCTTGGCACAAAACCATCTCAACATGATCTACGCATCAGCCAAGAATGAGGATGTGTGCCAGCTTGCGACAGAAGAGATCGAGAAGATTCTTCGTACGACCCATGAACTTAGTCCGGAAGCCAGCAACGATTTTGAGGTGCGCACACAAGCAGAGATGTTGGAGATGATGTCGAGTGTGGTTGGCACAATCACGTCGCTACTTACAGCTACTGCCATCATATCCCTTATCGTTGGAGGTATCGGAATCATGAATATCATGTATGTGACGGTGACTGAACGTACAAAAGAGATCGGATTGAGAATGGCTATCGGAGCCAAGGCAAGAGACGTATTGTGGCAATTCCTTATCGAGAGTGCTATGTTGAGCGTCGTTGGTGGAATCATCGGAATAATAGTTGGCATAATAGCCTCCTACGTCATAGCCCAAGTGATGGTATCACCGTTTGTGATAAGTGTCGGAGCCGTATTTATGGCATTCTTCGTGAGTGCGTTCATCGGAATTTTCTTCGGATGGCTACCTGCCAAGAAGGCCGCAAAACTTGATCCTATCACAGCGTTGAGATATGAGTAATGACAAAATGATGAGTGCAAAATCATAAATGACAAATTCATTAAAACATTTCACACAGAAATAAATCAGGGGGCATCAAAATGTCCCCTGACTTGTGAAATATTATTACGACATCTCCATCTGACATTTGTGAAGATTTGAATAGCGAAAAATTATGACAGATTCAGAATTGTACAAAAGTCTCAGTGCACTGACGAAAAATAAAAGCGTATGGGAAGAGCAGATTCCATACGTAGAATCATTATTGTCGGCTGATTCAGTGAAAATCAAGTCGAAAGCATTGTGGATGCTCGGTGAGATGGGACTTGCATTCCCTTCGTCGATCAAAAATAGTGTAGATGCCATTGCCTCTTTCCGCAACAGCACAGAGCCTATTCTACGGGAACGTGCCATCAATGCTCTCGGCAGAATCGGACGGGGATGTTTCAATTCCGTCGAGCCATATTGGAATGATCTTTTCCGTTTTGCTCACGATGAAGATGCAAGCGTCAGACTGGCTTTCATCTGGGCGTCGGAAAATATCGCCACCAACACTCCCGATCCCTACAAGGATCACATGCCACTGTTTGCAGAATTGCTTCACGACAGCGACGACCGAGTAAGGATGGAAGCTCCAGAAATATTCCGTGTCCTCGGGAAACGCAAACCTGATTTTGTCAAACCATACATTGAGCGACTACGAAACATCGCCGAAACAGACAGCAACCGTGTGGTGAAGATCCATTGCCAGGGAGCGATACGTGCAGCAAAATAGAGTTTTTAGAAGTCGTTCAAAATTTTTCAATAAAATTGAACATATTCTTAGAATTTGTCGCAATTTCTTGGTTCGTTGATTTTTTTGAACTATTTTCCAGCGTCTAGTTTGACAAAGCTCTAAATATAACATAATGACACATTCTATTACAAAAATCACAACTGCAGGACACCGACTCATGATCCTGTTTCTTCTTGCAGTCGGCATCACATCCGTGCAAGCCCAGATAGAACTCAATTTCAATCTCAACAACCGTGGAGATCTCGTCACGGAAGATCATTATGGCATTTTCTATGAAGAGATAAATCATGCAGGAGACGGTGGGCTCTACGCCGAGCTGGTTCGCAACCGTTCTTTCGAAGAAGACATGGATAAGCCTATGAGTTGGAGCACTGTGGGCAATGCAGAGATGAGTCTGACGGCAGACAAAATGCTCAACGCTGTTCAGTTGCGATCACTGAAAGTCAACATGAAATCCGCCAATACAGGTGTACGCAACGAAGGTTACTGGGGAATCAATATCGTCGCCGGACGCGAATACGATCTTTCTTTCTGGCTCCGTGCCGAAGATAGCTACGACGGCAATATCGTCGCAGAGCTGCAAAATGCCAATGGACAAAATTTAGGAAGCACTACCATCAACGTCAAGGCCACACAAGAATGGAAGAAATACACTGTCAAATTCAAAGCAATAGGTGCGGATGCCCATGGTTATCTGGCTTTGAAAGGCGACAAAAAAGGAATAATTTATTTGGACGTTGTCAGTCTGTTTCCTCCCACATTCAAAGGACGCAAAAACGGTTGTCGTCCCGACTTGGCTCAGATGTTAGCCGACATGCATCCCCGTTTCATGCGTTTCCCAGGAGGCTGCTACATAGAAGGATCATGGGGCGACGGATTCACCAACCGTTTTGAATGGAAGAAGACTGTCGGACCAATCGAGGAACGTCCGGGACATATCAACCGCAACTGGAAGTACAAAGTGACTGACGGACAGGGCTACCACGAATATCTCGAACTGGCGGAAGACCTCGGTGCCAACGCCATGTTTGTGGTGAACATCGGTATCGGACACGATTGGAAGGTAGATGAAAACGATATTGATCCGTTCATTCAGGAGGCACTCGACGCCATCGAGTATGCCAACGGAGGCACAGAGACATTCTATGGACGTATGCGTGCACAGAACGGCCATCCCGAACCTTTCAACCTGAAATGCTTGGAGATCGGCAACGAGCAGGAGTTTATGCTCAACCGAGACGACTACATGAAACGCTACATGCAGTTCTACAACGCCATCAAAACTCGTTGGCCCGACCTGCATCTCATCGCTAACAGCTACTGGTTCGACGACATCACAGAGCCCGTGGAACTGAAAGACGAGCACTACTACGACTCTCCAGAATTCTTCATCAGTCAGTACGACCGTTACGACAACCAGTCCAAATCCACCACACATATATACGTGGGAGAATATGCCGTGACAAAAGACTATGGAACTCTCGGAAACATGAACGCAGCCATAGGCGAAGCAGTGTTTATGCAGGGGTGCGAGAACAACAGTGAAGCAGTCAGAATGATGAGCTACGCACCTATTTTCACCCACGAAGACGACTTCAACTGGCGTCCAGACATGATCCGATTCAACAGTTCGATGAGCTACGGAACACCTTCATACTACGTCCAGAAAATGTTCTCAAACAATATAGGAAAACAAAACATCCACTGGACTGAGAAGGGCAACGGTGTCAACCTCGACTCGAACAAAAGCGCCATCGGCATCGGCACATGGTCTACCGCCGCCACATTCACCAATTTTCAGGCGAAGATTACAAACGGCACCGTCATCTCAGGCAACAAGACTGCTTCCACCGACTGGAAAACATCAAATGGAACATGGAGCATCAGCACCTCCTCTGGCTCCTTCACACAAACCAACGCATCACAAACAGATGTCCGTTGCGTGACGAGAAACTTATATGACCTGACTAACCTCGACATGACTGTTCATGCCACGAAACAAAGCGGTTCGGAAGGATTCCTCATCATCTTCAACTACATCGACGAAAACAACTATGCATGGCTCAATCTTGGAGGATGGGGCAATACCAAACACGCCGTGGAGCAATGCCAAAACGGATTTAAAAGCGTCCTTGGAGAAAAAGCAGGATCACTCACCACAGGCAAGGAATATACAATCCGTATCTTAAAGGAAGGTCAAAATGTGCGCTGCTATCTCAACGGTGAAGTCATCATCAACGCCAAACTCCGTGCATACGGAAACCGCACCGTCTACACATCAGCCAGCATCGACGATGAGACCGGCATGACGTACATAAAAGTTGTCAACCCTACAAATTCATCTAAGGATGTAGCTCTCGTCCTATCAGGCGGTCAAGCCAAGACAGCTGAAGCAGAGATACTCTCCGCAGCCAAAGGCACAGATGAGAACACAACGGCAAAACCAAAATATATCGTGCCACGCACTCAGCAACTGACCATCAAGGATGATGGCACGATAGTTTACGAATGTCCAGCCTATTCTGTAGGTGTGATACGTGTGCATGTCGACAATGTCACGCCACCTCAACCAGAGCCACTGCCTAATCCTGTCCTCAGTTTTAGCTTTGAAGACGGGAAACCGACAGACGATAGCGGCACATATACCGGCGACCTTGCTGGAAAGGCATCCATCATCACCCTTGATGACGGCAACCATGTGCTCGCCACAGGTGTAAAGGGTGAAGGCAGTTATTTGAATATACCTATATCTGCAGCCAAACATGCTCTTGGCACTGCAGACGACTACACAGTGAGCATCAATATGCTGCAACGTATAGGAAACAACACCGGCAAATTCTGCTGGGCTTACTCATTAGAACATGGCACCGACCAGTATATAGGGCTCGTCAACACTGGAGGCAACAGCGACTGGTACTACGAGATCAAGAATGAAAACACAGAAGGTGTGCACTCCTACTCTGGTCTCAGCGTCGGCGATTGGCACAACGTCACCTACACACAGCAGGGCAACGTCGGACGCATCTATGTTGACGGTCACCTCAAAAACGAGATAAACGTGAAACAGAAGCCATCGTCGTTTATCAACGACATCACACGTTTCACCATCGGACACTCTCCATTCACCTCCGACGCCATCATGGAGAACGCACTGTTCGACAACTTTCTCATCTTCGACTCTGCACTCTCTCCAGATCAAGTGATGGAGATAGGACGACGTGCGACGGCAATGCAGTACACCGACCGTTTAGAAAATCCGGATGCAGAACGTCAGGCATTAAAGAACTTAGTGAAGGAAGTAAAAAACTACGTCAACGAGACCAAGGACAATGAGCTCAAGCAAGCCTATACCACAGCGACTCGTGCTCTCAACTCGACTAGTGCCTCTACGGTCAGCAGTGCATACGTAGCTTTGACAGAAGCTGTGGCAAATTATAAGCAGAGCCAATTGAGACTTGCGCAGAACGGTCAGCCAGCCGACCTCACCTGCCTTATCACCAACAGCTCTTTCACACGCTACAACGTGGGATGGCAGGGTGCTGATCTCAGCGTCGCCTACAATAGTTATGCCAACGAGACAGCGGAACAGTTTTCACGTCCATTTGACATTTGGCAGGAGATCACTGGACTTCCAGCAGGCGTCTACACCATCAGATGTAAAGCTTTCTACAGAGCAGGGTCAATCAGTGCGGGCTATCAAGCATGGCAGGACAACGCAACGTCGACTCGCAACGCGCAACTCTATGCAAACGATGTCGCCACTCCGCTGCCAAATCTGTTCAGTTCGTCCGCCTACACATACAACCCATACACATACCCTGATAATCTCACCCAGGCATCCTCCGCACTCAACGACGCGAACGCTTACACTCCCGTCTCTGTAAGCATTAAAATCGACGAGGGGGAGACGTTGCGACTGGGAATACGCAAACAGTCCACTATATCCGCAGACTGGGTGGCATACGACAATTTCCAACTCTTCTACGTGGAAAATCTTACAGACGTCAAAAATATCAGCGTCGAGCATACCAGCGACGACGTCTATGATATTCAAGGCCGTCTCGTCCGCAAGAATTCCAATCTGACAGGTATACCAAAAGGAGTGTATATCATCAACGGAAACAAAATAATGGTAAAATAATGTATACTTCCCTCTACTCCACCCC
>CAMJFV010000154.1 GCA_946405045.1 uncultured Bacteroidales bacterium
TGTAGCGTGCCGAGAAAGGAGAGAGGGTAGATCTCGGCGGTTGCTGTATGATTACTGAAGACTACAAAAAAGCAGCATCGATACTGGAAACTATTCCGGACACGCATTTTGACTACCATAATGCTCAATATTCCCTCGCCATCTGCTACAACCAGACCGACAGGAACAAAGATGCGCTCACCTGTATCAACGAAGCGATACGCAAGGTAGATGACGACTATTTTGACACCGTGATCTCAGACACAGTAAGTCTCGGAACCAACATCTATAAGATGGATTGGGACGAATCTCCTTGCAAACAGACAAGAGTGGATTACTATCTGCTTAAAGCTGATATTCTCGTCTGCCTTGAAGAGCTTAACGAAGCTGAAAACATTTACAATCTCGTCCTGGAAATGGACAATGACAATGCCGACGCGATTTCTGCACTCGGACATATATATATGGACCGCAAAGATTTCCGCAACGCTATCAACATGTACGACGAGGCAATTTCCATCAACGCTGACAACGCTGGTGAAATTCACGCTCTTAAAGCTGTGGCGTACTATAAAATGAGAGATATAAAATCTGCAGCGACTTCGATGAGGGAGACAGGTGAGGATTTCATGGCTGAATCTCTATTCTACGAATATTGTCCAGAAGCAAAAACCGATAACGATTTCCAAAAATTCTTCGACAATGAGAAATAATGTTTTGAACATAATCATGTTGACGGGAATACTCGCGTCTACATCATGCAAGGAAAAATCATTCGACTATGAATACCGCATAGTCAACGACCAGACTTGCGATGTGATACTGAAATTCACGTTGGACAAAAACAATGTCTCATACGAAGATACTCTCGCACCTGCGACAGACACCCTTATCTTTCTACGCGAAGACGTGACCGGCAACGAAATCTGGGATGTGGAGGCGGCAGCTCAGGTCTACCCTTTCAAAAACATCACAGCATACCGTATGACAGAGCCGATCGACACAAGCAAAAACCTTAAGCTGCGCAGAATGTGGGAAGGTGTGATGGAAACCTCCAAATATGGAGAAGAGCGTGGCGTCTACACTCTACACCTTGTGGACAGCGTATTCAACAAAACTATCATCGCTCCGACTGATTCTACAATCGCAGACTCTACCGCTGCAGAATAAATACGGACGAAGATAACCCACTCTGTCTGCTATCAATAATGCAAAGGAAACAATACCTTTGCACAAACTCTATTGTTTGTCGATAACGGCAAGCAACACAAAATGGAAACAAATAACTAAATACATGAAATATTTTGGTTTGATCGGGAAAGTGTTAGTCCACTCATTCTCAAAAAAATTCTTCACTGAGAAATTCGCAAAAGAAGGCATCGACGCACAATATGAATTGTACGAACTACCTGTGATCGATGACTTCAAAAAGTTGATTACGACAAAAGAATTTTGCGGATTCAATGTGACAATCCCTTATAAGGAACAGATTATTCCCTTCCTTGATTCGTTGGACCCTATCGCGGAGGGCATCGGAGCTGTGAACACAGTGAAATTCATCCGTGAAAATGGGAAGACGGAATTGCGTGGATTCAACACTGACATCATCGGATTCACAGACAGCATAAAGCCATTGCTACGAGAAAACCACAAAAAAGCACTTGTCCTTGGCACAGGTGGAGCATCAAAAGCAATATGTTATGCTCTTAAACTGATGGGAATTGAATACAAATATGTGTCGAGAAGTGCAAGACCTGACGGATTCACCTATTCCGATCTAGATGAAGAGGTGATGAAGGAGTATACTGTCATAGTCAACTGCTCCCCCGTCGGCACATTTCCACACCATTATGAAGCACCTAACATTCCTTATGAATTCCTGACTCCAGACCATCTGTTGTATGACCTTGTCTACAACCCGGAACACACAAAATTCTGCCAACTTGGAGAAGCAAAAGGTGCGATTTGCAAGAATGGTCTTGAAATTCTACATAATCAAGCAATTGCGTCTTGGAAGATATGGAACGACATAAAGTGATGTTGTCAAACATGTTTTTAGTCTTTCTTAAAAATTTCCCAAACATTTCATTTGACTATTCCTCCAGACAACCAATACACGCAACATGTTTGGCGGAGGATTTGAAAAATGAATACAATACAAATTTGTAATAATTACAAATCCCATAACAAAAAATATATTAATGTCAAGAGTATTTTTTATTTTTTTTGTGGGTAATATTGCAAAGTCATTAAGAACAAATTAGAGTAAGTGATATAACAACATATAACAATGGACTTAGACAAGATTACAATAGAGAAACGCGATGGCAAACACGAGGCGTTCTCTAAAGAGAAAATCAAAAACGCGATAACGAAAGCATATCGTGCTAGTGATGTGAAAGAAGAGCCTGGAGTAATTGATCAAGTTACAGATGCTGTTTGCAATAGCATCGACAAAGAGATCATCTCAGTAGAGGAAATTCAAGACTTGGTAGAGCATGAATTGATGTTCCGCAACCACCACGTCGCAAAAAAATATATCCTCTACCGTGATCAACGTAATACAGAGCGTCACAAGCGTACACACATGAAGCATGTGATGGATGGCATCGTCAATATCGAGAAGAATGATGTCAACCTAAGCAACGCCAACATGTCATCGCACACACCTGCAGGTCAGATGATGACATTCGCATCTGAGGTGACTAAAGACTATGCGATCAAATATCTGCTAAGTCCAAAATTCGCACGTGCACACAAAGAGGGAGACATCCACATCCACGACTTGGACTACTATCCAACAAAGACCGTGACTTGTGTGCAGTATGACCTTGAGGATATCTTCGAAAGAGGTTTCAAGACAAAGAACGGAAGCATACGTACTCCTCAGTCAATCCGTAGCTACGCCACTTTGGCTACTATCGTTTTCCAGACAAACCAGAACGAGCAGCACGGAGGCCAGAGTATTCCAGCATTCGACTTCTTCATGGCGCCAGGTGTCTACAAGACATTTATAAAGAGTGCGGAGCAGATGATCAAATTCCTTTGCAAGATCAAGCATAAGGACATAGATTTCAGCTTCTTGCGTGACATGTTGAAGGAGAACATCAAGAGCATCGACGTTACAGACGAAGAGAAGAACAACTTGGTGGCAATGCTAAGCGGAAAGGGCATCAACATCACCCTTGACGAGTTGTCTGTGATCGTAAACAACGCATACGACAACACTCGTAACGAAACGCTTCAGGCAATGGAAGGTCTTGTCCACAACTTGAACACAATGCACTCTCGTGGTGGAAACCAGGTGGTGTTCAGCTCTATAAATTACGGAACAGATTTTTCTCCAGAAGGAAGAATGGTGATGAGAGAGCTTCTCAACACTACATCAAAAGGTCTTGGAAGCGGAGAAGTTCCAGTCTTCCCTATCCAAATCTTCAAAGTGAGAGACGGAATTTCTTACTCAGAGGAGGATTACAAGAACGCAATTGAGAACTGGGACGCAGCAATGGCTGGCGAAATCAAGTTTAAGGCACCAAACTTCGACCTATTGTTGAAGGCATGTGCGACTACAGCCACATCATTGTTCCCTAACTTCCTATTCTTGGACACTCCATACAACAAGCATGAGAAGTGGGATATAAACGATCCTAAGCGATACAGATATGAATTGGCTACAATGGGTTGTCGTACACGTGTGTTTGAAAACCTTAACGGAGAGAAGACTTCAATCGGACGTGGAAACCTATCATTCACATCTATCAACCTTCCTCGTCTTGCCATAATGGCAAAAAGAGAGGCTGAGGACCTTTACCCAGACGGAGACAAGCATTTGATCCGCAAGGAGGCTAAGAAAATCCTTCTTAAGAAGACGAAGGAAATGGTTGCTTTCGTTGCCGACCAGCTATATGAAAGATACCTATACCAGCGCACAGCTTTGGCTCGTCAGTTCCCATTCATGATGGGTAACGACGTATGGAAGGGAGGAGCTGCTTTGGCACCTAACGATGAGGTAGGAGATGTGCTAAACAGCGGTACTCTTGGTATCGGATTCATCGGTGGACACAATGCGATGATGGCAATCTACGGTGAGAGCCACGGAACAAACCAAGACGCATGGGAATGTCTTCGTGACGTGTTGATTGCAATGAACGAGGTTGTAAAAGAATACAAAGAAAGATATCATTTGAACTTCTCTGTCCTTGCGACTCCAGCAGAAGGTCTTGCAGGAAGATTCACTCGTTACGACAAGCAGAAATTCGGTATCATCGAAGGTGTCAACGACCGTGATTACTACGTCAACTCATTCCACATCGATGTAAAGGAGAACATCTCATTGATCGACAAGATCAAGAAGGAGGCTCCATTCCACGCACTTACAGGTGGTGGTCACATCACATACGTGGAGCTTGACGGAGAGGCTAAGAAGAACGTCAGCTCAATCCTTAAGATCGTAAAGGTAATGCACGACGAGAATATCGGCTACGGTTCAATCAACCACCCAGTCGACACATGTAAGCGTTGCGGCTACCGTGGTGTAATCTACTCTACTTGCCCACTATGTAAGAGTGAGGAAATCATCCGTCTACGCCGTATCACAGGTTACTTGACAGGTTCGCTTGAATCTTGGAACTCAGCTAAACGTGCAGAGGAAAGAGATAGAGTAAAGCATCATTAATCAATAGATTAAGTGAAATACAAAAAAGAGCCAGGCATTAATGTCTGGCTCTTTTATTATTTTAACATGATTTTGACCAAATTTAAAAGATAGTTGGAGTATCATAAATGAGGATCGTTAAGGGCGGAACGCCCTAACCACTCCCCTACAGTGCGAGCCGTAGGCGAGCACATTAAATTAGAAACAAGGTTCACAAAGAAATAGTACGTCTTTTTATGAAAAAAAGATACAAGAAAGCAGTACTTATTGTATTGCCTTTCAGGCAAAACTTATGTCATCGTCGCACCTTCCCGAGACGTTGTCACGGATTACTTTCGCTTTGCTCGATAGCGTCTTTCAGACGAAAAAGTTGAAAAATCAGTCATAAATAGGACAAAGTCAATTAAAATTTGATCCTCTAAATAACACAATATTTGAATTGATTTTATATTTGCATAGTATAACATTTTATTCATTTAATAATAGGGTGATTTTATGAAAAAGATTTTTAATGTGATCGGCATTTGTGCCACAGTTGTTTTATGCGTTTGTATCGTTTCATGCGATAGTGGCTACTACTCTTTTGATGATGAAATAACCACAAAAATAGAAAATCATGAAATACAGGAAGATACAATAATAACAGACATCGCCTACTCATTGTTTGACGATAGTATCTCATTGCCAGTTAAAGTGATCTTCACTTATGGAACTAATTACAATCATGACTATTTTAAGTTTGATCCAGCATACAAAGACACAATCAAACAATGTATGTTTGAACAATCAGAAAAGCTTTCTGAATATGGAAATTTCCTGATAGATTGGCATAAAGTTCATGAAGGAGCAAACATCAAAGATCTAATTTATTTAATCCTGAGTTTGTATAGCTGGAGTCAGGT
>CAMJFV010000155.1 GCA_946405045.1 uncultured Bacteroidales bacterium
ACGGTTGTAGCCCAAACTGAATTTTCTTTGCAACATTGATGTTGATCCTTGTCCGGAACCGACAATCAAACGTGCGGCCTCTTCAAAGAACGGATCTCTGTTGCGTAAGTCGATGCCTTTATCTTCTGCTGATTCAACATTTGGATCCACATATTCTGGCAATTCATATGGTTCGAGATATCCTTCCTGTGCTTGGATAAAGTCGTTGATGGCCTCTACTTCTGGAGTGTCTACAAATGCACATTGCACACGTTCAAGGTTTCCGTTAGACAGAATAAGCATGTCTCCTCGTCCGATAAGTGTTTCTGCTCCAGTGCAGTCGAGGATTGTTTTTGAGTCGATGGCCTGTGCTGTCTTACATGCGAAACGTACAGGGAAGTTTGATTTGATCAAACCTGTGATGACGTTGACTGACGGACGCTGTGTCGCAAGTATGACATGGATTCCGATCGCACGTGCTTTTTGTGCCAGTCGTGCTACTGGAGTCTCGATGTCCTTTCCTACTTGCATGATTAGGTCGGCAAACTCATCAATGATCACTACGATATATGGCAAGAAGTGATGTCCGTTTTCTGGGTTCAGACGGCGTTCTTTATATTTATCGTTGTATTCTATAATGTTTCTGACCTTTGCTTTCTTCAATAGTTCGTAGCGGTTTTCCATCTCTACACAAAGACTGTTCATGGCTGCCACCACTTTGGTCACGTCTGTGATGATCGCTTCGTCTTCTCCTGGCATTTTTGCAAGATAGTGCTTTAGCAGTGGAGCGTACATTGAAAACTCTACAGTCTTTGGATCGACTAGTACGAGCTTTAGTTCCGACGGATGTTTCTTATACAACAGTGACATCAGCACTGCGTTCAACGCTACTGATTTTCCTTGTCCTGTGGCTCCGGCACAGATGACATGCGGACATTTCGCAAGGTCGATCATGTAGTTGTTGTTGGTGATGGTTTTTCCAAGGATGATTGGCAACTCCATCGTGTTGGTCTGATACTTTTTGCTTGCCACCATATCATGCATTGGCACGATAAGCTTCTTTTGGTTTGGCACTTCGATACCTATTGTTCCTTTGCCAGGGATAGGGGCGATGATTCGCACACCTTCGGCTTTAAGGCTCATAGCGATATCCTTGTTCAGACTCTGCACTTTGGAAATACGGATTCCTGGAGCCAACGTGATTTCATATAGTGTGACTGTAGGTCCAAGTTGGGCTTCGATGCTTGTCACCTGTACTCCGTATGTTTCAAGTGCTGAAATGATTCGTTGCTGATTGTCTTTGAGCTCCTCCTCGTTTGCTTCAATCTTATTGTTAGGATATTCCTTCAAAAGTTCAATTGGAGGAAACTGATAGTGAGGCAAATCCTCTCTTGGATTTATTGGCTCAAGCTGTACGGAATTTTCTTCTTCAAATACCGAAACTGGCATCTCTTGTTCTGCGGGAGTAAGAGTTTGCTCGTTTGCGGACGCTGCGTCTTTAACAGCATTGGGCTCGTGGTCGAATGGAAGATCGTCGTCGTCATTTATTTTGACTTTGAATCCTCCATCTATATTCTCCGCTGGCTTCTCTACTGTTTTTTCAGTTGTCTCTTCTTTAACCTCAGTCTCGACTACTGTTTTTTCTTCTTGTTTTTCTTCTTTTATGTCGTTTTTATTCTCTACATTTTCTTCTTCTTCCTCTTCTACTGCCGATTTATTCTCTGGTGCAGTTGATGCCTTGTCCGAAGATGAGGTGGCCGACTCTCTGTTTTGTTCATTCGCTGTGTTGTCGTCACTCTTTTCCTCTCCCTCTGTTGAAGGCTCATTTTCTTTTTTTGCAAAGTAGTTTTTGACTTTTTCTACAACGTTAGGATACATAAGAATCATGAATATCATAAGTGTAGTGAGAAGCACGAGTGAGGTTCCGAACTCTCCAATATATGTGTTCAGTGTAGTGGCTGTGTTCTGTCCGTGAAGTCCACCCCAATATATTGAGCTGTTGTCTGAAAAAGGAGTGCAGACAAGTCCGAGCAAAAGAGATATCCATAGCATCCAGAATAGGCTGTTGCCAACGATCCTTCCTATTTTTAGTTTGAAAGAAGTCAATATCTTCATTCCTATACACCATAGTACAATGATGATGCAGAACGATGAAATTCCGAATGTTTTGTTGACCATGAAGTCGGCGATTACAGCACCTGAAAAACCAGAAGCGTTAAGCGCACCGTCTTCTGCATCTTGGGTAGGAGATATTCCTGTCTCAATCAGACTGGCATCTGTAGAACTTGTGAAAAAGAAATTGATATATGCCACAGTTACATATAGGCATAGCACTAACAGGATAATACCAACACAGATTTTTGTGTTGCTATTGGTCACACTGTTTTTGATGCGTGTCTTTAATTTGGAGAAGAAGTTTTCTTTCTTTTCTCCTTCTACAGGTTCATTTTTGCTCGTCATGTTAAAATAAGTCTCTTTGATAAGTTCTACAAAATTAGAAAAAAATCAACAACAAACAACGTCATTGATTTTATTTCGGCTCAGATTTTTCCCTTTTCGATTTTGCTTGGATTCAAAGAAGACGCAATGATTTGTCTCTGCGTCAGTTAAAGGTTGTGTGTACGTTTAATCCTTGAAATTTGGAGTTTTAATTTCTGGGTTTTTGAATGTTATATTCAGATGTTGTTTGAATCCTGCGTTTACAAGAATAGGTTGGAGCACATTTTCGGTGTTGCTTTTGGCTATGTTGTTGATTTCTATATAAGAAGTGCTTTTTTTGACTTCTTCAATGCCATGCTTGATGACATATTCACGCTCTTGCTCCGTAAAGTTTGATCTGAACCAAGATACATACTCACGTGATTTGTCGTGGTCGATTTTTGTACTTGTGATTTCAAGTGTAGGAGAGGGGAGGGTTATGTCTATTGTAGAATCGTTTATTGATATGTCATTTGTAGTGACGAAGTTAAGGTCTACAATGATTTTCATTTTGACCTCAATTGGGACCATCAGTCTTTTTTCTCCAGGCAGAGGTGTGCTGTATCCAAATATTTTTAGTTGGCTGTCGTCGTCAAACGATACGGTCTTGAGCACTGTATATTCAGCAACCTCCAATTTAGAACAATGGTGTACTCTTTCCCAGAGTACACCAATTGTATCAATTTTATTTGTCTGACTGTCGACGCTTGGATTTTCATTGCCACTGCATGCAAATAGCAGAAGTGCGAGCAACGTCGACAGAAATAATCTCATATTATTATTTGATTAGACCCAATTTCTTCATTTCAGCAAGAAGCAAAGCTTTGTTCTCGTCAGCCATCTTGCAAAGAGGAAGACGGTACTCTTCCTTCATCATACCCATTGCTGCCAAAGCTGCTTTCACTGGGATTGGATTGCTCTCAACGAATAGAAGGTCCATCAAATGACGGTATTTATAGTGGATCTCACGTGCCTCTGCAGCCTTACCTGCGATAGACAACTCCATCATTTTTGCGAATTCTTTAGGGAATATGTTGCAAGCCACTGAAATACATCCGTCTGCACCTAACAGGTTGGAAACCATAGATGTACCGTCGTCGCCAGAATAAATCTTGAATCCTTTCTTTCTTCCCTCTACAAGAGTCTCGATGATACCGATGTTTCCACTTGCTTCCTTGATTCCGACGATGTTCTCGAAATCGTTGGCAAGACGGAATACAGTCGCAGGTTTGATCGCTGAACCTGTACGTCCTGGCACATTATATAGGATGATAGGAAGATTCACATTGTTCGCTAGTTCCGCAAAGTGAAGGTACATTCCCTCTGCTGTAGGTTTGTTGTAGTATGGCCCAACCACTAGGACGGCATCAACACCTGAAGAAGCTGCGTTCTTTGTGTAGCTGATGCATGAGGCTGTGCTGTTGCTGCCTGTTCCGGCGATCACAGTCATCTTGCCACCGATACGTTTCATTGTGTGCTCGAACATCTGAGCGTCTTCTTTCTCGCTCAAAGTAGGAGTTTCTCCTGTTGTTCCACACACTACGACACCTGATGTGCCATTCTCCAAATGAAAGTCCAAAAGTGCGTCATACGATGCGTAATCGATTGATCCGTCGCTATTAAACGGTGTGACCAATGCTGCAATTGAACCCTGTAACGTAAATGTATCCATTGTATCTTATTTTCTTCAAAGTAGTAATGATGCAAAATTAATAAACTTTTAGGAATGATTTTGCATTTAATAATAGAAATATCCGAAGATTCCGCTCATTATAATCAGATATATCGGATTGACCTTGAAAAAGAATGTGGCTATGAAAACTATCGCGCATATTATTACGCTTTCAAAACCGATGAAATTCTCTTTGTTCATCATGAGCACTCCGGCTGAAAAAATCAATCCGACGACGATTGGATTGAGCGACGCCAGCAATGCCTTGACATAGTGGTTCTCTTCGTTCTTGAATAGCCAGGTGATCACCGCTACCATCAGGAGCACAGTAGGCAAACATAATGCGAATGTTGTGAATATGGCTCCAATAACGCCTCCTTGATTATAGCCGATATATGTGGCGCAGTTTATGGAGATCGGTCCGGGAGTCATTTGGGATAATGCGAGAATGTCGGCAAACTCGCTGTTGGTCATCCATCCGTTTTTGTCCACGACGTCGAATTGGATCATGGAGATCATTCCGTATCCACCACCAAAACCGAACAATCCGATTTTGAAGAAACTCCAGAATAGTTTCAAATATATTATTGTATCCATTTCTTCAGTTTCTTGGTTTTAGTCGTTTTCTTTTTTTGTTGAAATGAACTCCACGTTTTTCTCGTCATCATCTTCTTCTGATTCATCATTATTGTCTGTGTCGTTGTCGGATCTTTTCTTGTCTATGTCCTTGATTTTCCGATATTCCCAGCATAATGTGCAGATGATCGCTGCCATTATGATGTAGACGGGAGATATTTTCAGAAATACTACCACTGCCGCCACCAAAATAGGGATTGGCAGGAATTTCCATGATAATTCTGATTTGATGAACATTTTGACTGACGGAGCTAGAATAAGAGCCACTACGCACGGACGTATGCCGTCAAATATTTTCATCACAGTTTCGTTTTCTCTAAACTCTTGGAAACATGTGCTTATGGCTCCTATGATCAACAATGATGGAAGAACAGCTCCAAGGAATGAAACCGCAGCTCCACATTTTCCAGCGATCCTGTAGCCTACATAAAGGGCTGTGTTGACGGCAAACACTCCGGGCAATGACTGCACAATGGTGATCATTTTCCAGAACTCTTTTTCGTCAATCCATTTTTTCTGCCTGACAACAGCCTGCTCGACGAGGGCTAGCATTGCGTATCCGCCACCGAGAGTGAAACTTCCAATTTTCAGGAATGTGGTGAGTAGGTCGAAATATAGTCTCAATGTTAAATGATTTCTATGGTTTATTTTTCCAAAAGCACATCAAGTTCTGGACATGACGCTGCCAATTTGCCATTGACTACGCATGCTGATTCAACTTTTGCTCTTGCGCATAATGCTTCGTCAGACAAACGGTATA
>CAMJFV010000156.1 GCA_946405045.1 uncultured Bacteroidales bacterium
CACCATAATATCTTATTACGAATTGTTTGATTGAAGACCGAGCATCTTTTCATAGGTATCTGTGTTTTCAACGATCTCAATTGCAACTTCACCAGATTTTTCAACGTGGCTCTTTGCAACTGCATTTCTGAAATCATGAGATCCCATCACACTCGTGTAGAATTTTTTCAGCTTTTTGCCGAAATCTTCAAGAATACCGAGTTCTTCTTTTGTAAAAGCGCTCTTACACTTTTTCTTTTTGGTAGCCTTCGTAACAAACGCTGAAACGTTTCTAAGTCGAGCAAGTGGTCCTGATGTTTCAACAACCCATCCGGATCCAGTATAGTATGAATTTTCATAATACCACGTACGACATTGATTAACTGTCCAGCGATCTTCACGAGACATTTTTCCAACTGCAAGGATATCTCGTTCAAAAGCAACGAACGCATTCTTCAAACGTTGTTTGATGTTTGATGCATTTGTGAAGATCGAACCTTTCTCATGAGGATCATTGTCATCATCTGAATCACTGAAAGGATTCATGAAAGCTTTCGCATCATCTTCGCTTTTGAAATGCGTCTTGATAGCTTTCTCTGACGATATTGATTCCTGATACAGATGACCGTCAGTATCATCCTTTACTCGAAAAAATCATCATCCGAAGATTCATCAGTTTTCTGATAAATGCGATCGAAGAACGACTCATTGATCGGACGGGGTTGCTGCCATTTATCGATACGGGTCATCGTTGGATCCATCTTGAACAGATAATCCATTTCGGACATACAGAACTCAATGATCGCCAGCTCCATGCTCTGTTCCTGTGTAATCGGAATATTCCGTACAGCAGCTTCAGTCATAATTGTCTGATGGATGTTCATGATGACAGATTCGGACTGAACGTCTTCACCTTCAACATCAGCATCTTCCACATTTGGATCTTTTGCTGATGTGCTTTTGATTGTGAGCTTCTCATCCAGACCTTGTGTCGTTGGAGCAGCATTCGAGTCTTTGATCTCCTTGGCAATATCGTTGACCACCTTTTGGGATACGATATCACGCAGTTTCTGACGAAGCTGCTCGTAGTTCTCGATGTTAGGTAGCTCGGCCTTCATATTTGCAATGTCCTGGGTAAATGCATCATCCTGAGTTTTAGCGACTTTGTCGGCAGTCTCATCAGCTTTGTTGTCAATCTCCTGAACGATGTCTTCCATCATCGGAGACTTCATCTTACCACAGCACTTGCGTAGATAATCATAGCATCCGCAACCATATTCGTCACGGATGTGTTGCATAATGGACTGATCGATCATACCATCGAGGTCCTTTGTATCATCGTGCATCATAGCTGAGATCACATCACGCAGAACATACAAAGACAGCTTCTCACGGAACTGTCCAGCATCAAATGTCTGTGGATGTTTGACACCCATGTTTTGATGCATCGTAGAATTGATGGTGTTCGGGAATTTGTTGTTAGCACCATCGATGATGCTATCAAGCATATCCTTAATATCAGGCATTATGATTCACTCCTTTCAATTTGATTTGAATTTCGACACTAGGTCTTTTGCAAAGTCTGCAATTGTTTGAGCAGCTCTCATAATTGCAATACCCTTTTTCTTATGAATCAGATCCGGAGTACCATTCACAACTGGAGTTGCTTCAACATTTGTGCCTTGTGCAGAAACCTTAATGGCAACCTCAGGTTTTTCTTTTGATTTCATCGTGAATGTTGGAATCATTGATCCACCAATGAAATCAAATGCATCAGACAACATATTTCTCAACTGATTTTGAACATTGAGAAGTGCTGCAGATGTTGCTGCCTCTTGTACAAGTGCTGACTCTTGAACGGAATCATCACCGGACAGCTTCTTTTTGAAGTCATCCCAAGTTTTTGAAATAAAGATTAGACGTTTGCCCTCAGGATTATCATGAATATTTATGAACATGCGCTCATCGGACTTGGACGAATTACCCATGAGGATTTCATTACCAAAGCCATCATTTGCGAGTGCAATGAACTTACCACCATTACCATCATAATCAAACGGGTTTTCGATACTTCTCTCAATCTGTTTGGGTCCATAGAATTCGAAAGAACCGTGACGACTGTTTTTGTCATGTTTGACAGTAAAAGTCCCGGACTCGTCGTTGACGAATTTCTTATAACTCTCAGGGAGTTTCCGTCCGAGTTTATTTTCAACTGTGGTGAAGTCCAGACTCTTCGGTGCCGCAGCTTCCTGGACAGGTTTTCCAGGCTGCTTTTGTTCAACAAGTTTCGCAACACCGGTTGCTTGTTGAACGAATGCTTTGATCAGACGCTTGACAGCCTGTACACCTTGAGGGTCAAGATCAGCACGCATCATAGCCATCAGATCAGATAATAGCGCATTCAATTTCAGCAACTGTTTTCTTTCACCTTCATTGAAAACGTCCGTCATCTTGGAAGCTTTGTGAACAACATAGTTCAAACGTTTTCCTTGCTTTCGGAACTTGGCGCACAGCGTCCCAATTTCCATTTCAGAATCATTCAGGACACCGAGTGTTTTTCTGAGGTGAATATCCAGTTCCTTACCGATATTCCCTCGTGTCAGAAAAAAAGCTTCCTGCACTCCTTCATCACCTTCCGACAATTCATCAGAAGTGGTTCCTTCGCCGTTGTTCAGGAAGTCTTTGATCTGCTGGAATGTCATCTTTTCGATCTTGTCAGCAGCAGCAGCCTTCAACTCTTCCGGAGTCATATTATCGACATCAACATCTGAAGTTGCACCAGCTTCGTCAGTTGAATTTTCATCAGCATCGCCAAGCTCAGCATTCACATCTTCTTCCGTTGGTGCATCAGTTGTATCAAGATCAGATACATCGGCATCAGCGGTTGCATCATCAACACCGTCGACACTCAGACCCTCTTCATTTGCATCATTCTGCGTTTCATCAGCAACCTTTTCGGCAATCTGATCCGAAACGTTATTTGCAACGGCAACCTCTTTTGGTGCATCGTTTGCATCACCTTCCGTCGGAGGAGCATCTGCTGTAGCAGTTGCAGCATTTGCATCAGTACCACCAGAATTTGCATCCGGAGCAGCATCTCCGTTTCCGAATGACACACCTGAAGCATTTTCATCAGTAGACGGAGGCGCATCGGCATCGCCGAAATCGATGCCTTCCTGATAGTATTCATCTTGCGCAAAACGATTCAAAGTCCGAGGTTTCCACTCAGCCGCTTCTTTGATGAGCTTCGAGCCCTCTTTCTTAGAAATCGTATGAAGTGATTTCATCGTAGCCGGCGAAACGGGTTTCAGATCACTTGCCGTAAGTCCTTTTGCAGCATCAGCGTGTGCACCCTTTTCTTTTATCGGCATAGCCCACACAATCATTTTATTCGTATCAACATTGTCGAACTCGAATTCAATGTATACACAATATTTATCGGCGGGATCAACCGGGACGTGCAGCTTTGATGGTTTTGCATGTTCCCAAATGTCTGCAACCGAGCTTGCTTCACACATACCGCCATATCTTTCAAATATGACTTGTTGTAAAACTCTTCCGGAGTCAGGAAGTCCCATCATGTTCGAGAATATATTGATCGATTCAAGTTGCTTCTTCGTAATGCGATTCTTTTTATCGCATACAAACCAGCAATCGAGATACAATGAATATTCTTCACCTTTGCGTTCACCGAAATGAACTTTTATGGAAGAAGGAACTCTCGGATCATTGATCGGAATCTTATCGAAACCGAACAAACCTTCTTGAACAACATAATCCATGTATTCCTGATAGTTCCGTTCGGCAATACTGTAGCAACGACCTTCAAACACACCACGAGTTTCACGTCCCAATGGACGAGTCGTTTCAAGCGCTTCCTGATAGAAGTCGTCAAGAGTCTTCATTTGGCTGTAATCAGATTCCTGAACGGTTGCATCCATCGGAACATCCACAACGCGATTGTCCAGAAGGTTCAATTCGACAGATGTGATCTCGATATCATCAGCAAGAGGAATATCGACATTTGCGAACTGACGCGGGCCGTTTGTGATTGTACCATTCATGGTCAAATCATCAAACTCTTGGAAAAGATGTGCACATTCCAGCACAGCTTCATCCATCAACTGCTCCTGCACTGTATCTTCCTGCAGTGAAGGATTCATTTCTTGCAGCTGTTGCTTAATGTAATCAAGCATTTACTATCGCTCCTTTTCATAAATTTTTTAATGAAATGAAAACATACATAGTTTTCAAGAACGGCGAGGATATACGTTTACAAGATGACACCGAATACTTCCAGAAAGATCTCTGAAACCATGTCTGGAGTTAACTCTTGGATACCGATGTCTTCTAATTCCATACCCTCTTCTAGTGTAACACCATTGATTGAGGGTTTGTTTTCGAGATCTTCGTAATTCATTCATATCACCTCTTGAAAGGAGCAAATTTCATGAACCCATATCATGCATATTTAAACTCCATATTTGAAATGTATATGCGGACACATCCGGACGCAAATCCGGATAAAGTGAAACAACATATACAAGATTTGACCGATCAGCATTTCAAAGACATTCCGTGTAATCTACACAACAATCTTACAGACGAACGTGTTGACACGACTGTCTGTAATGTATTTGATTGGGTAGATCAACGACAACCGATCATTTCCGGTAATGCAACATTCTTCAAACAACATGAAGAGCAGTTGGCTCCGATTGTTACCATGTTGGAGACCCTTCAAAAAGAAAGAAAAGCCGTTAAGAAAGAAATGTACAAATACGACAAAAAGTCAGTTGAGTATGCTTTGTTGAATACTGAACAGGGATCAATCAAGGTCATTATGAACGCTGACTACGGCGGGTCTGGAACGACGTTGTCTGCATTCTATTCGTGCTATATTCCACCGGCAACAACCGGATCGGCACGTGTAATGACCACGACCTTAATCTGCTGTTTGGAAATGCTGACTGGCAATAAGGATAAGTGGGCAAAGATCCAATCAATCAATGGATTGTATGATTTCATTCATGTTGTTCTGTCAGATACAGAAGAACGTGAATTGATTCATGATAAATATTCCGTTGATGATGTCGTTTCCCAGTTGATGTCATTTGTCTTGCATTTCACTACCAGAGATGTTGAGGTATTAAAGATGTATATCTCAACATTGACAGATGATCAACGAACAAAACTGATGCTGGCATTCAATGTCAAATTGGTGTTGCGTCAATATGTCGCAAACGAAGTTGCTGAAGCAATGGCATATCTGAAATCTCATAAACTGGATCTGAACAACATCACAAAAGAGACACTTCAAACTTCCGGATTTGGTTTGGAAGTACCGCCTGAAATTGCTGCGCCGGTAGCAAGAATCAATAAGATCGTTGCCGATAACTGTTGCTATCCATTCATATTGAATGATAATGAAGTTAGAGCAAATGAGATGCAGCGTCAGATTGTTTGTGTTACAGACACAGATTCATTGATGGTTCATTTTGCACATTATCTGGATGAGTTCCAAGCACATGTTCCG
>CAMJFV010000157.1 GCA_946405045.1 uncultured Bacteroidales bacterium
GCATAAGGATCAGCTTTTGCTTCTTTTACTAATAAACCTTCTTTAATTTTGAAACCGCTGCAATACCTTCTGGTGTCGCTTCTCCAGTCTCATCAACCATTCCCATCATTTCTGCCACCTTGTCATAATTCTTCTTTTTACAAAACAAATTAAGAGATTCCAACAAGTCGTCACAAACATCAGCACTAGTAGTTTTTAAAAAAACCAATGATTCAAGAGTATATTTAGTATAGTAGTTTTCCATAACACTTTGGCATATACCGCCTCCTATACCTATTATGAAAGCAAATATCAAAGCCCATTTCTTCTTCCAAGCGAAACGCAAGGCATGTCTAACCTTACATTTAAACCATTCTTTTGCATTACCGCATTTTTCATAGAAGGCTTTTAATAGCCAAACTAGATCTAATTCTTCATTGTTGTTTTGCTGCTCCATATTTTTACCTTTTTCGTTATTATCATTTTATTGTTTTCTTTTCCATCCTTTTATCCATTCCTCAGGATTCTGTAATTCTTTTTCTTTCCATATCTGAAAAAATAGTGTTGTCTTGTTATCATCATTCTCATCTTCATACACACTACCTATTCTGTCTCCTGCCATAACCTTTTGACCTTTCCTTACAAAGATCTTTGTTAGATTTGAGTATACGGAAAGATAATTCCCATGACGAACAATTACGGCTGTATTACTTCCTGGCACAGAAAATAATTGCGTCACTTCCCCCTCATAAACCGCCTTCGCCACTGCTCCTGCCTCTGACGTACAATAAACACCCTTATTGTTAGTCTTTACATGTCGCAAAACAGGATGAAACTGTACTCCAAATCTTCCAGTAATATGTGAGCCTGGAAGAGGCGAAGGGAGTGTTCCTTTTGATCCTTCAAAAGCTTTATTCTCAGTTTTTACCTGATTTTTTGCCTTTTCATCACTCTTCTTAGCCATACGCCTTGCTGCTTCTTCAGCCTCCTTCTCGATCAATTCCTTTATCCTTTGATCAAGTCTTTCAGCCGTGGCCTGCTGTTTAGCAAGTTCAGCAGCAAATTCCTTCTCCTTATTTTTAAGAGATGCAAGAAGACGGTTTTGCTCATCCTTCTCTTCAATCAACTTTTGGTTTTCCGCCTCACGCTCCTGTACAAGAAGTGTAGATTGCGATTTCTGTTCAGTAAGTTGATAACGCTTAGCAACCAAATCATCTCGGTTTCTGCCAATCTCATCTGCATGTGTTTTACGCATACTTGCAAAATCCTGTATATAACGGAATCTTCTATATGCTTGGCTAAAAGATTCAGCAGAAAGTACAAACATCAGTTTACTATACGATGAATTTTTCACGTATGCATGATAAATCAAGTCAACATATTTTTCCTTGTTGCTTGCATACTCGAGTTCCAGTCTCAAAATATCCTTTTCAAGAGATGATATATTTTCTTGAAGCGACTGTATCTCCTCATTCTTATTTTGAATCAACCTACTTCTCTCTTCTATTCCCTGATCAAGACGAGACATCTCACGCAGAGCCTTCTTAGTAGAAAGTTGAGTATTCTTCAAACTATCTTGAGCACGTTTCAGATTCTTCTGTACCTTCTCTTGCTCATTTTTCAGAGAATTAATGCTTTTTGAGGTTTTGGAAGTCGCTTTGATCGTTTGTGACGACTTTTTTTGACCCCAAACAAGAGTAGACGAAGATATGCCAACACTGACAAAAAGTGTCAACATAAGCTTAAAAATCGTCTGTTTACTTCCAATAAACATCTTGCGTCTTTCTTGTCTTTATTTCTTTAGACAAATTAATAAATCTTCAAAAACTCATCCATTGAGATTCTCTGATAAGAAGTAGGTATCTTAACTTCAAAGTTTCTATCCTTGTCAAGTTCAATATTCTCCACCGTCATCGTAATATCACGTCTAACCGTACCTTTCTTTATTGACAAGAATGTTGTACGTGGGAAACGGATATTCTTTACATTGAAATAGTCAGAATAACGCCACTCTGTGAAATAGTCGTAACCAATACTTATCGAGCCTGACGACAACTCTTTGCTTGAATTATACTCAAACTCCTGAAGAACATTTCCCTTGGTACGCGTCAACTTGACACGCCCATTCATTTCCGTCGCACCAAAATCAGACGACTTAGGGAAATAATCCTCACCATATAGGAACAAACGATTTGTAAGAATTGCCTCAAAAGCCGAGTAATTCAAATCCATTCCTTTCTTTCGCATCTCATCATATGTGACAGAAACAAACTTCTTATCCACACGATTGATCATTATGACTCCCGTCTTATTGATTGCTATTCTAAAAAACTCCATACCAGGCAACGGCATGATTGAACAGATAATCACACTGTCACGAGCAATACGGATAGAACCAGACGAGTTCAACTCTGTACCAGCAAGAGTCAAAGAGAACGACATCTTATCAATACTTAAAGTCCGAAACACTTCACTCTTTGTAGAGACACGAGCTTCTTCTGTTGTTGTATCGCCTTTTTTAGTTTTACACGATGAAACAAAAAGACACATCGTCAAAGCCAAAAATATTCTTACAAATTTCTGCATCTTATTCGAAATTATTTATTCTACATAAACTCCCGTCGTCGCTTTCTTCTGAAGATTTCCCGACGGTTTGATTTTCATTTTTTCACACGTCACAAGAGCCTTGTTCCATTCTTCACGAGCCTTTTCCACATTGCCTGTCTTATAAAGGATATCACCATAATGCTCTAACAGTTCAGCATTGTCATTACTTACCTTAGCTAATGCCTGTTCTATATAAAGAAGGGCCATCTGATAATCTCCTTTTTTGAAATATACCCATGCATATGTGTCGAGAAAAACCGCACTATTAGGATCAACACTTACTGTTTTTCCACTCATTCTCTCAGCCTTGTCCAAATCGATTCCCTTAACCGCAAGCATATAGGCATAATTATTAAGCACCGACACTGCATTAGGATTCAAAGCAAGAGCCTCTTCATAGACACTCATCGCTTTTGTCGTATCTCCCATTGCCATATTAATGTCTCCAATCTCACCAAGAATGCCTGATGCAAGGTAGATATCCGTAGGTTTTGCAATCTCCGCAGCTTTACGCAAATATGGTTCACCATTAACAGAATCTCCCTTCAAATAATATAATCTGCCTAATCGATATGCAAAATCACTATTATTTGGGAAATATCCTGCTGCTTTCTTTAGTTTCTCCTCTGCCAATGGAAGATTATTATCGACAGCATATTTAAGAATCAAAGTATTCCACATATCCTCCTGATATGGATCTGCCTCCAAGCTTTTTTCGATTAAATTGTAAGCCTCTTCCGTGCGGCCATTGGTTGAAAGATAATCAACAAGCAAAGCATAAGTCGACGATTCATGAGGATACATATCTATCAATTTGCGAAGACGAGTCTCTGTCACCAAGTAACGAGATGTGCTATCAAGCCAAAGAGTTGCAGGGACTGCCATCTTCTGCTCATACTCAATGTCTCGGCTTTCCAATACAGGGTCAAGATACTTGTCTACTTTTTTTAGATTACGTTTTTTCGCAATATAAAACATACATATTTCATATCTCATCACACCACTGTCTGGCATCTTTTTCAATCCATTCTTCAACGTCTTCTCCACATTTCTGAGATCACCAAGATATGAATAGGCATCAGCTTTAGCTGTAATATACTCTGGCTCTGCAGGATAAGCTGCAATTAGCTTATCATACTCAGCTATCGCCTTTTTTGTATCATGGAACCCGGAAATCCAATTTGCAAACTTATATTTTGTGATGTCAAGCGACATTCCTACTTGCTTCTCCAATTCATCCAAAGTTCTAAGTGCTTCCTTTGCTTGACGATTCTCTCCGTAAAGAGAAGCAAGAGTCATCAGATAATAGTTTTTGTCAGGACGTAAAGCATGAATTTTCTCCGCATAATGAATAGCTTTAGGTAAATCTTTCATTTCATATGAAAGATTCATTGCCATATCTATATACGAAGTCTCAGTAGAATCAAGTTTTATTGCCGTCTCTATCTCCTTCATAGCATCAGGAAGACGATTATAAGTGACGTTGACGCGAGCTTTCTCAAAATGAATCTGAGGATTCATCGGATATATATCCTCACATTTGCCAAGACAATAAAGCACACTATCATATTTTTGCAATTGCTTAAGACGTAGTGCTTCATAAAAGTAGTAGTTGAAAGCAGCATCAGGACTCTTTTGACTAAACTCCAACGTCGTCTCCGTCTGCTTTAGATCCTGTACAGAATGCTTGATAGCAGATGCAGAAAACATCGAAAACAAAAGAGCAGATATGACAAATAAGTTCTTCTTCATTTCATTAGTCTGAATTATTAAACACCAGTATGACCGAAACCTCCGTCTCCTCTCTCCGTTTCCGAAAGATCACTCACTTCCTTCCACAAAACAGTTTCGTATCTAGCTACCACCATCTGACAGATTCTGTCTCCATCATTAACAGTGAAATCAACATTGGAATGATTGATTAAAATCACTCCAACCTCACCACGATAGTCAGAATCTATTGTGCCTGGGCTATTGAGAACAGTGATGCCATGTTTAAGAGCCAAACCACTTCTTGGTCGCACTTGAGCTTCAAAACCGACCGGAAGTGCTATAGATATACCCGTAGGAATCAGACAACGTTCACCGGGAGCAATCACAACTGGTGCTGGAATAGAGGCACACAAATCAAAGCCTGCAGACCCGGCTGTTGCATACTTAGGTAATTCTCTGTTGGAATTGCCAACTCTCTTAATCTCAACTTCTACCATATTGTGCTATTAAACGATGTTTGGAAAGCGAATATAGCATTTTTTTCCGTTATATTATATGAATAGAAACTAAATTTTGAAACGAAACAAAAACAGATACTATGTAAAAATCATACAAAATCTCAAAATTGGCGATTTCATCGGATTTTTTCATCCTATTTAATATTCTATATACATAAAACGATTCTTTTGCAAGTGATATTTGCATAATTTGAGTACCAATATGGGTTCAAAAAGGAAGACGGTGCTCAATATAAATGAGTACCGTCCTCTTCTTTAGTTGATAACAATAGTGGCAATACATCGGATTGCCATCAAAAAATTAAATCCTTTTATACCCTAATCGACAACGACTTTCAAAACAATCTTCGAAGACTTAAGGATATAAGTGCCACTTGCAATACCTTTATCCTTTAGCTTCCTAGAAATATCTATTTGATTTGATGTCAATTCTCCATATTTTCTACCCATGGAATCATAGATCTCAAATATTTGTATTTCGCTAGCATCTATAAGATCAACAGATGTAGGATCATACTCGACAAATACAAACTTATCAATATTGATCCAATCTCCCACTATATTCATACGTAATGAATGCTCACCCTGTGGCAACTTAGTCAATGTGCGAGTTTTTGTTTCTAAATAGCTCTCCCAATCATTGTCATTAGGTGTCGTTTGAAGCACATCCGTGATATTCTCTC
>CAMJFV010000158.1 GCA_946405045.1 uncultured Bacteroidales bacterium
AGGACTCAAATTCCGAAAAGGACTATTCATTAGATGATTTTGATGATGACAACGGGAACGGAGGCGACGACGACAATGGATTGGACTACGACGACGGAAACAACGATGACTTCACTTTAGGTGATTACGTGAGTGCGGACGATATTCCGTCTTACCAATACAATGATATGACCGAACAGGAACGACGCCCCGAAATGAGTTTCCAGGCGGATGAAAGTGTGCTTGAAGACCTGCGAAAGCAACTCAATCTGCTTCCTCACGTTTCTGAAGAGATAAAAAACATAGCATTATACGTCATAGGATGTCTCAATCCAAGAGGATATCTGGAAAGAGACACCGAGACCATCGTCGACGACTTTATATTCATCGCGTCGAAAATGGTGACCGAAGAGCAAGTGGAGGAGGCCATCTCCATTGTACAATCACTCGAGCCAGCCGGTGTGGGAGCGAGAAATATACGTGAATGCCTGATCCTCCAGCTCAAAAGGATAGACAATCCGTCTGATGCCGTACTTCTTGCGATAAGGATATTGGAAGAGTGCTATACCGCGATAGAAGACAAGCGTTTCGACAAGATACAAAAGGCACTTGGCGTGACAGAAGAAGAGGTGCAGGACGCCGTGGCGGAACTGAAAAAACTCAATCCACAACCATGTCACACAAGTGACATCCTTATGGACAATTCCGTTGTTATCGTTCCAGACTTCAACGTGCACGACGAAGATGGAGAATTAGTGTTGACACTTAATCAAGCCAACACCCCTACTCTTCAGCTCAACAACCATTACGCAACAGTGCTCGAGGAATACGCCAACAACAGAAAGAACCAGTCGCGTGCACAAAAAGAGGCCGCTCTTTTCATAAAGCAGAAAGTCGACGCGGCAAAATGGTTTATCTCTGCGGTACAACAACGTACCGAAACAATGACCAAAGTGATGACTGCCATAATCAAGCGTCAGGACGAATTCTTCAAGACCGGCGATGACGAAGAACTCAAGCCGATGATAATGAAGACAATAGCCGACGATACAGGATTTGACATCAGTACCGTATCACGTGTCTGCAACAACAAATACGTCCAGACAGATTTCGGCGTCTTCCCTCTGAAACATTTCTTCACAGAATCTGTAGAGACAGACCAGGGAGAGGTTCACAGCATGGCCAAACTGAAGAATCTATTCTTGAAATGTATTGAGGAAGAAGACAAGAGAAAACCATTGTCCGACCAGCAGATTGTGGAGTATATGAAAGAGAAAGGATTCTCACTTGCGCGACGCACAATCGCCAAATACCGCGATCAATTGGGCATTCCGAAAGCACAATTTAGAAAAGAAATTTAAATCTAATGGAAGCATATATCTCTCCCATTCTAATCAACCTATTTTGGTTTGTTATAATATGTTTGTCGTGGCGGCACAACATTGCCCGCCACATTGCTCTCATAGGAGGATGGTCACAGATCTGTCTGACTATAGCAGAGTCATATTATCCACAATTTCTCCAGATAGCCGTCTATTCGATACTGATCGGATGGACTTTGATTGTTATTTTAATAAACTGGGGTGTCTCCAAAATCACGTCGAAAGACAACATGGTGGTTCAGAATCTATTCTACAGTTGCGCCATTGTAATTTTTGGATGTCTGCTAAACATGATTTCTGTTCCCAAATTTTACCAGTTTGGAGTGCTTATGACAGCAATAACATACATGATGCTGTCAGTTTTAGCGATGATAAACAAGATTGCATTCGACAACAGAATATACATAAGCGGAACAACAGTAGGGCTTGCTTTCTTGGTCGGGAACACCCTACATTTGATGATTGAGTGGACTGCGCTGGTATTTTTCTTTGATAATATCTTGTATGTTGTTGCATTTTTACTACTTTTGTTAGGTGCATTAGGATTTTTCTTAATGTACTACAGAAAAGTTTCATTCTTGAGTTTTGCTTTTGCATATGCATTTGGCTTTACAATGGGCTTTTATGGATACAGCATCATAGCAATGATGCAAAATGGGTAACAATAGATTTAGTATAGCAATTAATTATCTTGATAATGATAAATAGGGGATTATTAGCAATGCTTTTAGTAGCATTTGCGTTGATAACGCAAAGTTGCAGTAACAAAAAGGAGGCGGATTCTGAAATGATATTAAAAATCACAAATTCAGAAGAGTTTACTTCTTTTGTGAATGATTATAATAGCGGAAAATTTCATATCAATGACACATTGATATCTCCACTAGTCGTGACATTGGATAGTGATATATCGATCATTAACGATCATCTATCTCCAATCGGTTCTGAAGAGTATCCATTCATCGGAACTTTCAACGGCAATGGCCATACAATCACATGTTGTGGCATTGGCAAAACAGAAAATGCGGACAACGTTGGTCTGTTTGGATACGCAAAAAATTCAACGATTAAAAGTGTCACAATCGTCACAGAGCAAGTCACAGGTCAACGCAATGTAGGCATAATTTGTGGATACGCATACCGCACATTCATTTCAGACTGTAAAGTCAGTGGAAACGTTAATGGAGACTCCTATGTTGGAGGAATCGTTGGATGCGCAAGCTACGGAGGAGTTGCCGACTGTCATTTTGTAGGAGATGTTACGGCGTCTGGATACGTGGCAGGAGGAATAGTTGGCATGCTTGAGTTTGGCGGTGTGGTAAGAAGTTACGCTGGTGGACAAGTTTCCGGCAAATATGGAGTTCACCCTATTTCAGGAACTGACGCAGAAGACGTAATGGTGTCTGAGTGTTTGGACAGAATGAATGTGATTATCGCAAGCCAAAACAAGAGCAAGAACAAGAAAGAGATAGCGTCAGACAAATTGACACGTCTATTGTTCCAAATGTAAGTGATAATTACGAAATATATAAAAGGCAAGTGAGGCAACGCTTGCCTTTTTCTTTTAATATAACCTGCTTATGAATAAAATGATTTTAATGGCCGCAAGCCTTTCATTATTGATGTTTTCCTGCAAATCTGCCGATGACGAGACAGAGAACCAGTCTAATAGCACAGTTGATAAAAATAGTTATACAGAAGCCCAAAAAGCATACAATCTGATTAATGATATTCGCAAAAATCCGTCGGCATACTCTTCCAAAATGGGAGTCGACCTATCCGGTGTGCAGGCTCGCAGTGCCTTAACCTGGAATGATGCTCTTGCAAAAGTGGCTCAGGATAAAGCTGAAGATATGGCAAAGAACAATTACTTCAGCCATACTGACCTTAACGGATACGGAGTGAATTACTTCATGTACGAAGCTGGATACGATATTCCAGAAAGCTGGAGAAAAAACAAATCCGACAATTATTTCGAAAATATTGCGGCTGGGAATTCCACTGCAGAGGCGACTGTAAAGCAATTGGTTTACGACAGTGGCGCAGACAACTCATCTGCCGGACACCGTGCTTCATTATTAGGCATATCCAATTGGTGCAGCAACTGCACTGACATAGGCATCGGCTATGCATACAACGCAAAATCCACCTACAAGTATTATTGGAGTATTATTATCGCCAAACATAAGTAGCGTATTAGACACATAAATCAACGCATCAAATCGGTCGTTTTAACAGGGAATAAGAAGCAAAAAACACATTGTCCATATCTTCTTCAGTCGAAGACGTTTCGCCGTCCAGAATCGCCTTTTTAGTGTTTTGTTTGTCTGAACATCATCAATGATTTTGACTACTTTTGATAACAACAAAATTATTCTCTACATACCATCGTGCATCTATCACCCCTATTATATAAATATAGCCATTATACAATCTTTCACAAGACAATCAATATAAATATCTAATAATTATCTATTTTTTCTTGCGATTTCCTCCATTTTTAGGACACTGTTTATTTGATGAACAGCTGTTATGCTATCAAATTTTTTCAATATATTCCTAAACGGATAAATCAGTTTTATAATTATATTTATATCCTTTCTATACACTATATGTAATTTACAGAACGCTTGTCTAAATTTCCAATTACGTATTTTATAATCCTGTACATTTGTTTTATGGTTCAAACTTCGACTTCCAGAACAAATATACTTTTGTCCTAAATCATTTAGATAATGATTTAAGATAGTATAATGGATAGCATCACTTGGTCTAGTATAAGAAAAAAAATCAGGATGATACTTAGCACTGATTGTTTCAGTCCAGTCTCCATTATTAGAACAAGACATCCAACCAGCCATCTTACCCGTCTTTTTGTCATAAGCCCCCCAATATTCCAATCCATCATGCTTCACTCCTTCTTGCATCCTTTCTTTGGATACAATGTTGTCTACATTTTGATAATTTTCTACAGCAGACTTATATACTTCATAAATATCCTCAAATTCAGACACTGCATCTATTAGTCTAACTTCACAACGCTCTAATGCCTTCAAAATATGCTTTTGATATTTTTTACTTAAATCCTCCATAACAAACGGAGCATCTTTTACAATAAACCAAAATCCTGTATCTTTTCCACAATCATAATCTGATGTATAACGAGCTAGCAATGGTTTTTCTCCTCTAGAAGATCTAAGATTCCAGACACTACCATTCCAAAGAGGTTGTAGATTAGGCTCCTCATGAGGAGCAGTAGTTGTAATTACTGCATGATTATAGTATATCCACCCCAAATTATTATTTTCCATGCACATCTGATATTTTGCAATTGCGAAAAAACTAAACTCTCACCCGATGTTTTCCCACAATTCTGTCTTAGTAATAAATGTTATATATGTTTGTTAGACTAATAACTAATTTTCATTTGTTGGTTGTCTAATTGAAGTATTCTAGAATCTTAAAAGAGATTCAAGTCGTTTTGTCTCTGTAGGAGACCATACAGAGTTAATCACGAAATCTCAAAAGATTTCCTATGATTTAATAAGATACTTTTAATGGACTTACAATTTATATTATACTTTCTTGCAATTCAAAACAACAGATATATCCTTGAATTTTTCTTCGGCGGCATAATTGTTTAGAAGAGAGACTGATTTTACATCAGAAGTCTCTGTATTCAACACAAAAATTGATTTGTCCATAAGTTTTCCAATCAATACTGTTGCCGATTCTTCCACGGATGTTGGACAATTGACAACAACAATGTCAAAACCTGCTTTCATGAAAGCAATAAGAGTCTGCAACTTGTTTTCATTTAGCAAATCGGAAGGATTTGACGGGATACTTCCTGCAGGCATAACGAATAAATTCTCATCATTTTTGCTTTGATGAATGTAATTCTGCCAAGAGCCATCTTTTTCTGAAAGATAATCATATACACCCAATTCATTCTTATCAAGAATGGTATGGAGCATCTTATCATCTTCATCAAAGTTAATTAATGCAACTCTTTTTTGCTTCAATGCAAACACTTTAGCCAAGTTAACCGCCACATAACTCTTTCCGCTATTAGCGTGAAGATCCGTAAGCATCACCGTCTTTGTATCATCCTCGAAACTTGATTCCAAATA
>CAMJFV010000159.1 GCA_946405045.1 uncultured Bacteroidales bacterium
AAATCTGATTGGAACACTATATTCAAATGTTTCAACGAGCCTTACTTTCACATTAACAGAAACAACGGATTGCTATTTGAAAATCTATATTTATGGTGGTGCAGGAACATTACCTGCTAATACAGTTTTCAAGCCAATGATTGAGAGTGGTGAAGATGCAACAGAGTATGAAATTAAAATCTCCGACACCCACACAATCATTTTGCCCGAAACAATCTATGGCGGTACGGCTGAACTTGTCGGTGGGAATGGTGTCAAAGATCATGGCTATATTCTTTTGAACGGAACAGAAAGTTGGAGTGAATATCCGCAACAGAACGGCTTTTCGATAAACCTCACGGATAGTGTAGCGGACTCAACAGATATGCTCTGTAATCTGTTTCCGATTGTTTCAACAGTTGCCAATTTCGGTTTGAGATTGACGCAGAGTCAGTTAAGATTTTGCCATATTACCGACTATATTTCGGGTGTAACAGATTTGACAACATGGAAAACTTGGTTGGCAAATAATAACGTGCAGGTAGTTTATCCGTTAGCAACACCAACAACATTTAATACTACACCCGAACAGATACCAACATTATCGGGTTTGAATAATATCTACTCAAGCACAGGCGATGTCGAGGTTGAATATTTTAATGAGAATGCAAATCAGACAGCCGAATTGATAGATGCGAAACAGGAATATGCCAATTACTCTTCTGAAGAAAAGGTTGTAGGCAAATGGCTTGATGGATCACCCTTATATGAGAAAACTCTGTACTTCAACAATGTAAAACTCGACAAGGCTGATAATACTTCGGGATTGGTACATGGTGTCAAGAATATAGGCTCTGTTAGGTTTGTTACGGAGGTTTATTTTGATTTCTCTGGTGGTACAAATGGTTGGTCTCCTGCAAACAATGGCTTGTGGAATAACGGAGTTTACAACTTCTATTGGGTATGTGGTGAAACAAGCCTCTATATTTTGTCAGCGAGTGGTGTTTATTTTGATGCAAACCCGAACAGGTCTTATTTGGCAAAAATCAGGTACACAAAGGCATAAGGAGGGATAAAATGGGCAGATTACAGATTTATGATAACTTCAATAGATCGAGCTTTGGGAAAGTGAGAATTCCGAAGCTTAAAGGTCATGTAAAAGTTACCTTACATAACTGCAGGACCGGTAAGAATGAAGTGACCGAAGGTGAGAATATCGTCACCAATGCTTTTTCTGATATTCTTGCATCAAACTATCTCCAAGGTGTTGATGTTTCAAAGATTTTTGGAGCTGACGGAGTATGGAAGAAATGGTTCGGAGGTGTTTTGCTCTTTGAACAGTTTCACCAGAGTAATAATGGAGTGATCAATCCTGCTAATTATTATCCTTATGCAGATAGTGAAAATCATCTTGTTGCTCATGCCGGACAGAATCCTATTGATGCAGAGCACGACGATGATATAAAAAGAGGAAATCCAGTACCCTTGGTTTATATTGAGACAGAAAACTCAATGAAGATGGTATGGGAATGGGGATCCGTTAGAGGAAATGGAAATATCCGATCACTCTCTCTTTGCCACTCGGACTTAGGCGATGTAGGTCTTGGCTCTGATACCTACGGCTTCCAGCACTTCGATCCTTTTGAAAATCTTGCATCTTCGGCTTTCCCTCAAGTCGCGACAAGCCTGCTTGCTTCTGACAATCTCTTTGCTCAGTATGACGATTATAATGGCTTATACTTCGAGATCGGAGACGGAACAGGTGAGGGCAGCGAAGGCTTCTATCCTGAGCACACGAGGTTTCAGACAAAGAAGCTGACCGTCTATGTCAAGAGACTTCCTTATTCCGGGGCAGGTCTTTTTGAGACGATGAAGGTCAGAACTAACTTTATCAGGAAGTTCACTGTTGAGCTTGAAGACTTTAATCTTTATCTGCAGCCTTGCTATCACTTCGACTATGAGAATAAGCGACTCTGGATTTTCTCAAATGCTACAAGCATAAATTCCTGTAGTTCATCGATCTGTAATTATGCGGTTATAGACTGTATAAATGAGACAATCCTAAGCGAAGGCACACTGCAGTCTGATACAAGCAATCTTGCTCCAATCCCCATGCAGATAAATGCAACGCTGTCCGCAAACCGTGACCAATACATGAACTACAATATAATTACAGATGGCACATGGGTTTGGCTTCCTACAACAAGCGGCGCTGATTGGGGTGAATTCAGAGGTTATACCAACACCAACGGATTCAAAAAAATCAAGATTAGTGATTCAACCTGTGATGATGATGTAGAATACAACACCGTACAGCAGAGGCAGAACGGAATAATGAAGGCCGGCGGCATTTTTGTAATGTCCGGAAGGGTTGTCAATGGAAATACAGGATTTACTTGTGTTGACACATATCCGGTTGTAAATGGGAACAACGGATATACTGTTACTTCATTCCATGAGCCTTACAAGCCTGTTACGCTTGCCACAAGAGTTGGTGCAGGATCAGGCTCAGGCAACAATACAAGGTTCATTCTCGCCAATAAGTGTTTACTGACAACGAAATATAACCTTGATTCCGTTATTGAAAAGAACGCAAGCAAGTCCATGACTGTTGAATACACTTTGACCGAAGTGTCAGGAAGCTGAGGTGATCTCAATGGATACGATTATTCAGTTTACGCCAGCGCAGCTGGTGGCGATTGCAGCTGCCATAATAACCATCTCGACTGCGGTCGGAGTCCTTATCAATCTGTTTTCAAAATTGAAGGAACCGGAAACAAAACAAAATGAACGGATTTCAAACTGTGAGCAGAGATTAAACAAGATGGATGTCATTATTGAAAAATTTCAAGGCTATTTTTCAAATGATGACCGGCGTTTCAAAGAAATCGAAGAGGGTAACAAGATCACGCAGACGGCCCTTCTTGCTCTTCTGAAACATTCTATAAATGGAAATGATACCAAAGCCCTGAAGGATGCCGAAAAGAATCTCGAAGATTATCTAATTAATAAATAAGGGAGGGATGATTATGAGTGATAAGACATACGACATTATCAAGAACACAGCACTGTTCGCAGCTCCAATCCTGACGTTCTTAGGTTCGTTGGTAACCATCTGGGCAGCGATCATCACATCCAATCCGGTGATACCTGCAGCAATCACGTCAACATTATCAGCGATTGATGCTCTGCTTGGTGCAATCGTTCTTGTGGCAAAAAAGATATATGAAGAGAAAAAGAAGGGAGGCTCATAATGGCTAGTTTATTCAGAAAACCTTGTGCAGACACCATGCGTGAAGATGGTGAGTCAAGTTATCAGTCTGATGGTTATTGGAACAAATATGCCGAGCGGTTAGACGAGTGTGACTTCTTCGCTGGTTGCGGTAAGAAGAATGGAGCGGTTGACTACTGTGCTATTGCCTATTGCTATTGGCTTTTTATGAATGTTGTCACAGACGATGGAGAACCGACTGACGATGACCGCAAATATATGGTTCATTATGCCATGTATCAGAGTGATAGTTGTTGTACGAGTGCAGGATGTGAACAACAGGTACAGGTATACAAAGACAATGGAGCATGGTACGAAGATCCAAAAGACCTCTGCATCGGTGTTCAGATTTTTTTCAAGAAGTGGGATGATGACAAGGATCGTTATGTCTATTATCACACAGGTGGTTGTTATGATTGGGATGACGAAGGTATCTATGTGACAGAAGCAAACACCAATGGAGGCAGAACAGAGAACAAGTTCTATCCTTATTCAGAATTTGGAAGAAAAATAGCTGGCTTTGGGTTGCCGAGGTTTGATGGTTATGAACCTGATTCTGAAGTTTCAGAAAAAGAACCTAATACACCGAAGGAAGATGGCAAGGTCGAGACAGTCACCTTGAGCATCGAGGTCACAACCGACAAGGCATCACTCCTCAGAGAAGCCTTAAAAGGTGCGAAGATCACTATAAAATAACAAGACTTCGGTCTTGATTCCCTTTTGGCTCTGTTCTTCTCGGAGGACAGGGCTTTACACGAAATTAAGACTGTTCGGTCATATTTATCTCCTTCCTAAAGCCTCTCGACTTCGGTCGGGAGGCTTTTTCTTTGAAACGATTTTGACCAAGATTTGACCAAAGATAAAATAAAAACCGCTCAAACCATTACAGTTGAGCGGTTCTTGTTGGTGGAGATGAGGAGAATCGAACTCCTTTATGTTAGTCTTACCAAAGACAAAAAGTGCTTGTTTTATGGACTTTTACGGCTTGATCAATTTCTTTGTCCATCATTAACGGACTCATTTTGACCGAGATTTTGACCGAAAGTGAGGTCGATTACGGAAGCGACTCTTCTGTCCTCGCCATCAAGGATATGTCCGTAAGTGCCGAAACTGTCGAAGCTGACGGAGTGTCCGACAACGTCCTTTATACTCTGCTCCGGCAGAACGTTCTTCATCATGGAAATGAAGGTGTGTCTCAGTGAGTACACCGTGCCTGGAAGGTTTCTCTCCTTCTTGAGAATGGCCCAGTGATTACGCATGGTCGACTGATTCCCCATTGAACCGTCAGGAGAGCAGAAGATCCACTTTGTTCTCAGGTTCTTTGCTTCGTTTCTGGTTATCGTCTGACGGAGTATTCCTTTTGCCAGCTCTCCGATCGGGATCATTCGACGAGCATTTTCGTTCTTGCCTTCCGTGATCCTGCCGGATGCAGACACGGAGCGCCTGATAACGACTCTGTCCTTTTGAATATCATCAATGGTGAGACCGAGTGCCTCGCCTGGTCTCATTCCCGTCAAAAGAAGGAAAGAGAAGAGTGGATGATACCAGAGCTCGGAAGGCTCCAGGAGTCTCCTGACATCATCATTCTGAAGAACTTCCTTCTCCTTCTTGTAGTGTCCTTTTGGAATATAGAGATCACCACGCAGCAGCTCACACTGATAGTCCTGATAGCCGAACTTTATTATCTGCATGATGATTCCTCGGAGGGACTTGAGCGACTTCTCGGACAACGGCTTTTTCTCGCCTCTCGCTTCGTTTATGAGGCTCTGCCAGTCTCGGAGGGTTACTTTACATATTTTCCTTGAACCGAGCACAGGCGCAATGTAGAGCCTTATATAACGCTCGTATTGAATGTATGCTTCGGAGTTTTCGCCACGTCTGGCTTTCACGTCTTCGAGAAACTCTTTTGAGACCGTTAAAACAGACTTTTCTCCCGAACCTTCACCATAATACCAATTATCGTACTTTTTCTGGACTTCCTTCCTGCCTTTAGGACCGGGAACGGAAGACGAGAAGGAATAAGACTTTCCTTCTCTCATCACTCTGATCCGCCATCTATGGCCATCCCATTTAGGTGTGTGCATATCAGCTCTCCTGCGTAGACCTTAAATAATCAGCGTAGCTCTTCAATCTGGCTATATTTTCAGCTGTGAGACCATCTGTGAGGTCTACTTCATTTGTTTCAACGAGAACATCCATCAGCTTTCCGGGTGTCGTGTGCAGTGCTATAGCCAGATCT
>CAMJFV010000160.1 GCA_946405045.1 uncultured Bacteroidales bacterium
GCGCTTCAGCTCGATTAATACCTTATTCGCGGCACCTGTAATAAGTACTGATGGAATCATCCGCTTAAGTATACTACTCGGTGCGACAAACATTGAGATCTCTTCATCAGGCGTTGATTCTGCATACGGTTCCAATCCTTCTGGAATGACCTCTGAGATGACTTGCTTAGATGCAGCGTACACAACACACTTATCACCAACCGATACTTCATCATCATGTTCGATGTACACTTCAATCATGACATCACAGTTGATACCTTTGATCGACGAACCCTTCAGTGGTTGCGTCGGAAGTGTATACAATGTGTCGAGTTTGTATACAGAATTGCTCTTGTCATGCTTATCAAGAATTTTTCTTTTCTTGATATTTTCTTTGAAGTGATTATCGAGTAGCTCAAACAGTGATGGTGATAATTTATCCATCGATTTGATCGTATACATTCTGACATCGACAACACGTCCTGCATGTTTTGAACGAATGACACGTTTTGCGGTATCAGCAAGATTCGTTCCAGCTTTCTGGAATGCTTGCAGGAATGTATCAACAGCCTTGTCACCAGTATCACCAAGACCAAAGATGATCAATGGATCACCGATTTCAACTTCGTCACCAACTTTGACAACGAACTCAACATCATCTGTTGCTTCCAGTTTGGATGCTTGTTTCATCGTCACACTGGTTGCGAGTTTCTTGGACATCTTCTCGGTGATCAATCCAGCATCTTCGTATGTTGAATACAATCCACAGAATGCAACTTTCGCGAGCGGTCCGATATTCATACGCACCATGCCAGAAGAGTCTTTGGAGAAGAACTTCTCATGATATGCCAGAATATCATTCTGTTTGAATGAATCATTCACTTCGAAGTTTGTCTGCAACTTGTTATCAACATAGAAGCCAGAACCAGAGTTGAATGAATAACGATCCATCACGGGAATTGCTTGTTTCTTACCGGACTTATACTGGACGATCATATATCCATCGTTGATCTCAATCACTTTACCGTCTTCTTTTGCCATGACAACAAATTCATCCGATAAGTATGATGCTGCAATTTCATCAACACCATTTGAAATCAACACAGGTTCTGCATCTGCCGTCGACACAATATGCGATGTCTGCGATGTTGCAATTGCATTACGAATGGCATCGTCACGAGAAACAGTTCCAGGAGTCAACAACTCAGAGAACGAAGCGAGTTGTAAATCGTTATAATCTTCATCTGGTCCTTTGGTAGATGTATAACCACGTACAGATTCAATCTTCGGATCGATTGTCAACTGACGATTGATACCAACACCTGCTGAGTTCGGTGAAGACATTGCCATCTTACCGATCATGGAATCTTCATAAGAACGTTTTGTACGTGTGAATGCACGCTCGTCGTTAACACCGCGGTATCCCTTCAGAGAGATTGTCTCGTTCTGGTGTAACTCAACCATTGGATTCAACGCATTCGCTGACGAAACCGTTTCAACGTTTTCAAGTTCATTGATTAACTCGTTTGGATTGACGACCAGCTTATTATCTTTTTTCTTACTTCCGACACCGTTGTTGTATTTTGATATTGCACGTGCCAAAATGTAATGGATAATTGCAGGTACGATTTCAGACGAACGAATTCGATACAACGATGATGTTGTTTCTCTGGTGAAGTTATTATCTGCAAGCATGTTTGCTGCATAAATCAACAGACTAGCAACATCGTTTGGAACATGATAATGATTACACACATCTGCCGTAATTGCATCCATGAAGAAATGATACATTGTGATGAATGTTGTTAACTGTGAATATTGACGGAAGAATGTGCTATTACAGATATCAACAAAGATTGAGTTCGAATCCATGATTGGTGTATCAAACTCATCGAAATTGTAATCCTTCGTGTTGATACGATAGAATCCGTTGAAGATCAGCTGATTCACAATCGTATTCTTGATTGCGAGAGATCTGTCTTTGAATTTGAATACAATGAATCCAGTTGTATCTTCACGACCATTGATGAACTTGTACTGTGCATTCGATTTCTTCAACAGCGATGAAATACCTTCCCATGCAGCAATCGCAACACCTAGTGGGATCAGAACACTGATCTTGATTTGAGCATACATCGAAATCTTAGTCGGTTTGATCTTATCAAAGATTTTTCTAACATCTTCAGGAAGAACTGTCAGAAGAATTTCTGTAATGGAACGTTCATGACGGTCAAGACCGGTATCTGTATTTAGAACAATCGGAACATCGTCGATCATACCAATACAGAATTCATTCTCATCGACTGTGACAAAACCGAACTCTCGTAAACATTGCTCACGGTTGAATACAATTCGGCATTTCACATTTGGATTCTCAAAGGAATACCAACGTTTTGCATATTCGTCATACTCAATCGTCGAGATGAATCTGGAGTTTGTCACTGATGAAGAACCTGGTTTAACATATGGATTTGTTCCATCCGGCTTCGTAACAGAATTCACAGCTTTCATCATCTGAGTTAAATCGACCAAAGATTTTGTATCATAACGCATAACAGAAATCTTGTTGTAATTGGATGTCAACATTACAAGCTTCGGGTTGATTTTGAGAACAGGAATTGGGAAGTCCTGCTTCTGAATGGAATACCAGGTTCCGTTATGATAGAATTTACCATTCTGAAGAATCGGGACATACACATTGATATGTTGCTGGGATCCAGTACGCTTATTCTTCAGATTGATTTTCCAGTTATTCAGTAATGATACCGGAGAAGACATGTCAGTTACTTCAACACCGGTTACCGTAAATCCTTCCGGAAGTTTTCCAAGATTCATGAATGTTGCTACAATGTCCTGATCCATCATTTGCTCTTCATAAATTTGTGATATCTTTGGAAATGAAGTACCTTTCATCGCACCCGGATTTGTAGTTGTAATCCGCAATGGATGTGTTGGTGGTGGAATCGGAACATCAGTCACTGAAGACAATGATGTGAGATCCAGTTTATCCAGTTGAATCTTACCGACATTCTGACGAATTTTCAATTCACGTGGATTTGAGATTGCGTTCATAGCCGTATCAGAATTTGATGCAGCCCGTGTTCCACTCAATTCCTGTGAAGCTTTATCAATGATAGAATTCTCAACAGGATGATCACCGCCGCTGACAATCTGAGATGAGATCTTTTTGTAATCATTGATCTTTGCCGCATCAGGTGTGATGCGATGTAACAGCTGTGCATTGATTTCCAGTGTCTTTGCAGATGTCAATGTGTCCTTTGGTGCGGCATCGGTTTTGACATCGTACTTTGCTTTCAATGCAGCAACAGTCTGTGCCAATGAACCTCTACTGGATGATGCAGCTTCTTCTTCACCTTGTTCTGATTTCAACTCATTCATCATGGTATCCAGATCTTCATCAGTAGCAAGTGGTTGACGATGTTGTGATTTGAATGGGACTCCGATCTTCTCGCACATCCGTTTGACGCCTTCTGCATCAGACATATCAGAACGAAGATCCATCTTGTAGTCCATTCCGCCAGAACGGAAGATGAAAGTTGTGTCATGTGACAGCTTTGCTTTTGAACCATTGATCGCAGACATAAGAACCGCATTTACCAGATCAGAACCGATCGCATCGGTATTCTCACCATCATAGATTCTGAAGCGGTTTGTATCAATGACCCAAATCTTCTTTTTTGTATTCGGGAATAATTGTAGGAATTGTGACATCATATTCATGACATTCTGTTCGATGTAATCGTTTGACATTCCTCGAATAACTTGATTTAACTGACGAAATACATCGGAAATCGGAATATACACATTTGTCTGTGATGTCTTTGAGAACTGTGGCTTGGATACAATCAACTGTGGAACCATCTTTTGCTTCTGAAGATACTGCACACGTTCATTGTACTTCGAACCTGGTATGCTGTATTTAAAGTTTGCCGTACCAATTTTTCCAACCAATGAATACGGGATGATAATATTCCGATAGTTGGTTCTGGGTGGTGGCATGCGCTTGATCAGTTCCAGATCGTATTCATAAGATCCAGACAACAGAAAGACCGCGATACCATCTTTCTGATCAGGCATACTATAAATCGGAACTTGAACTAAATTCTTTCCACCAGAAAGATCCGTTGTTTCCTGATAGATCATTGCCATTTATCTTCACTCCTTATCAACGAAATTAAAAAGGGAGGTGACGAGATGTCTGAACATCCGTACTATCACACATGTCCCAAATGTGGGGCAAACCTAGACCCCGGTGAAAGTTGTGATTGTCAGAAAGGAACTGACACTTCATCAACAGTTACCGAAAAGTCCAAGCCTACCAATATAAAGGAGAATTCAAATGAGAAAAATCAGTCCGTATGATGTGTTCGGATTCATATGTCTCGAAGACATCACCAAAACCCATGAAGAGCTCAATATCGTCGTTTACAACTTTGAACTGAACCCAAGTGAACGTATCAGTGAATTTAAACGCATCATGGAAGAACGGTTCAGCCATCGTTTCACAAAAGAAGAACTTGAAGAAACACTCAAATACACACCACAATCCGCAGTTGAACTCATTGAACTAATTCGCAAATATATTTTTGGCCATGAGTGACCAAATGATAATTCCCGCGGTCCTGCCAATGTCAACATCAGTGACCCATTCTGATGTGCCTCCTTTCTTTATGAAGTCTATAGTGAAATCAGCCTCTATCGGGACGATAGCCGATGACGTGCCACGGGCAATAGCACGTTGCTGATTTAGGCCGCGGGAATTATAAAAAAAAAACATTGAGGGGGCTTCGGCCCCCTCATACAATTTTATTTTTCGTAAAATTCTGCCTGAAGAATGTCGCCTGTCATGTTAACAAGTCTCTGAACCGTTGTGATTGAGATCACCATACTTGTTCGTTCTTCCAAAGATGACTTACGCCATTTGGACACAAGTTGTGACACGTTGTTCACGATTGTTGTCTTCAATGTTTGTGTCAACCGTTTCCGAATATCGACGGGTGTAATATTATAATTATTCACAACCCAATCGAACATCGGTAAGAATGAGACTTTGTCTGAAAATTCCCATTCATGCTTTGGAATCATATCATGATCATATACTGTCACACAGCATTTGATGTCTGGCTGGAAATTATGAATTGAACATAGAATCTCTTCGAGCTTTGATTGAGAAATTGTGTTTGTTTCAGAATTCAACAACTTAGCCAGACGATCCGTGATCGATGTCGGTTTGATCACTTCATCCGCAACAGCTTTACACAATGCTGCCATGATGATATCATTATTCACCTTATGTGAAAAATCTATCTCCGGTTTGACAGTTGTGATGTCATGCAGATGTTCCAAATTTTCTTTTGTCAACATCGCCTTTGCTTCTTCCAATGTTAACATTGGATATCACCTCCTTTTCAGAAAAATAATATATTGATAAAATTATAAGAATATGGTGGGGCCGAG
>CAMJFV010000161.1 GCA_946405045.1 uncultured Bacteroidales bacterium
GGACTCTTTGCCGCAAGAGCGTTTATTGCTTGATAAATTAGAAATATGAAATACTATATCATAGCAGGTGAGGCATCTGGAGATTTACATGCGTCAGGTCTTCTTAAAGCGTTGAAAAGAAGAGACGTGGAGGCTGAATTCATGGGCCTTGGCGGAGACATGATGCATAACGAAGGCTGCACACTGGTGAAGCATTACCGTGATATGGCGTATATGGGATTCATCGCCGTCATCACACATCTTGGCAAAATCCTGCAGAATATGAAGGATTGCAAGAATGCGATTGTCGAGTTCAAACCCGACATCGTGATCTTGGTGGACTATCCAAGTTTCAACCTTCAGATTGCAGAGTTTGTAAAGAAGAATCTGCCTGGCACTCCCGTACATTATTATATAGCTCCCAAACTATGGGCATGGAAGGAGTACCGTCTGAAAAACATAAAGAAGTATGTCGACAGGGTCTATTCGATACTTCCGTTTGAAGTCGAATGGTTTGGAAAACGTGGGTATACTGTCGATTATGTAGGAAATCCATGTGCCGACGCGGTGTATAACCGTCCCGACCAGGATGAGACATTCGACTCGTTTGTCACGTCGCAATATCTTGACAATAAGCCGATCATCGCTCTTTTGGCAGGAAGCCGAGTGCAGGAGATCAAATCATCGTTGCCTAAGATGCTGGAAGCAACAAAGAAAATAGATGGATATCAGCTTGTGATTGCAGGAGCACCGTCGATAGACGAGACGCTTTACGACAAGATCATTGCGGAATCGGGAGCGAATGCTATGGTGGTACATGATGCGACATACCGTCTGCTCACACAGGCGAAAGCAGCGGTCGTATGTTCCGGCACAGCCACGTTGGAGACAGCGTTGGTGGGCACTCCGCAGACAGTGGTCTATCATATAGGAGGAGGCAAGTTGGTGCATGATATTCTGCGACTCTTCATCCACGTCGACCAAGTGTCGCTTGTGAATCTGATTGCCGACAGGAAGATGGTGAAGGAGTTGATCATAGAGGATTTCACACCGGAAAAGGTGGAGGCAGAGGTCCGTCGACTGCTTACAGATGATGCTCAGGTCCAGATGAAGGCAGATTATGAAGAGCTACGCAAGATTGTCGGTGACGCGGGCGTGGGAGATAGAGCCGCAAAAAAGATAATCGAGGCGATAGGGAATAAATAATAGAAAATATTAATTACATACGAGTGATAAAAAATAATAAAACGATGAGAGCATTTTTGATTGCATTCTGTTTGTTCAGCTTGGCTTCTTGTGTTATGGAAGAAGAGAATGATTGTGTTTGCACAACAAAGAGTGGAGATCAGTATGAGGAGTATGATGTAGAGGGCAGTTGTTCCTCATTAAGCACAAACGATGCAACTTGTAAGGTTAAGTAGACATATTCCGAAGATAGCGGTCGGAGTGTTGTTTGTTATTTCTGCCATACTCAAAATGTTGGGTATGGCAGCTTTTGAGATGTATCTGTATGAATTTCAGATAGTCTCGTTTGAGGTTGCTGCTGTGGTTTCTCGTTTGATTATTGCAGCAGAGTTGGCGGTCGGCATAGCTTTGTTGGCAAATATCAAGTGGGCAGACTATGTGGCAGGAGCGATGTTGTTGGTATTTTCCATCTTCCTGATTATTCAGCTAAAGATGGGCAACACAGGCAATTGTCATTGTATGGGAGAGGTGTTTGATTTATCTCCAGACAAATCACTTTCGAAGAACCTCATGATGATGATGCTTTTGTTTTGGGGACACCGCATGGAAAAACATGTGAAGCAGAGCCAAAAGAGTTGGATTATCACGGTAGTGGTGATATCACTTGTTTCGCTGGTCACAGTGTTTGCAATCAACCGTCCGGATTTCATGCGATTGATAAAAGAGAGGGAATACAGTCAGGAGAAGTTGACGGAATTGTTGCAGGATAAATTCCCGTCGGCTTTGGAAGGAGACAAAGTCGTGTGTGTGTTGAGCACCCATTGCGGAATGTGCAAGATGGCTGCACGCAAGATGGAAGGTATATTCACGCATTATGGATGGCAGGACGACGAGATTCTCAACATCTTCAGCCATACACATGAGACATCCAAACCAATAGAAGAAAGGATAGATTCGTTCTTTGTGGAGACGAAGGTGAAACGCAGAAACGTCATCACGATGGACCATGATTCCCTATATGAGGTGGCACCACGTGTTCCGACCATCTTCCTGCTGAAAGATGGAATCGTGCAGAAGACACACGGATACAGAAGTATTTATAGCGGAGATTTTGAGAAGAAATGATAATTGTAGAGACGCACGTATGTGCGTCTCTATTTTTTTTATTCAAAATTTTGCGTTGGTATTTAATTTGTCTATTTTTGATTTGTTTTGCAATTAAACTATTTGTGTTATGAAAAATGATAATGTGAGAAAGAATTACGAGAGCCGAAAATTAGAGAATTCGGCTTCTGTTATGAAAAAAATGGCAGTTTCTGCATTGCTCTTTGGAAGTTGTATGAATGCGCAGGCATTGGTGATCTCTGCCGAGAATGAAACTGTTTGCCCAAAAGACGCTGTGATTTTGAATTCGTCACAATCATCTGACTCTTCTGTAACATGGCAGAGGAAAGTTGGTGAATCATGGGTAGATGCCATTCAACTTAAAGTTGGAGTCCCATTCATTTATGAAATGGACGATCATGATGTGGAATTTCGTGCTGTAGAAAAATCAGAAGAGACAATTGTCGAGTTATCGAATACAGTTAAAATCACAAGAGGTTCGGGTTGTGGCCCAGAAATCCAATACTCTTCTACTGGAGATCTTATCATGGGTACAGATTTTAATCCGTCTGGTAGCAACACTGGGAAATTGAATCTAGATGTGAAAAATTCATTTGATGATTATTCACTGGAGTTCTCTAGTGCTTCATGTTCTTATACTATTGGAGATCTAAAGAGTAGTTTTGGAAACTATACTCCAAGTATTGATGACAGCTTAAAAAAACTTTCAGGAGACGTGTATGAAAACTATTTCATGAATCTTACGAATCCTAACGGTAATGTGGTGGACATTAAAATTCCTGCAAATTTGAGTGATGGCAATCTATCCTATAGAGGTCAACACTATCGTTTTGTCATGAGAGCATACCTGACACCAACTTGTAGGATCGATGACAATGTGTCTTTGAAATTAAGGACGGGGCAGGGAACTGTGACTGACGACAAAATGGATGTTGAATTGTATGATGATGTGACGGGAACTCTTTTAGGAAGCATGTATGATTTGCAATCAACAGATGGTATAAATAGAATTACTTTAAGAAATTTGGTTGATGTCCACGACATTCCGATGTCAGGTGATGAATATCACACCATGCGTTTTGAGGTGACATACTATGGATACCTGCCTAATTTAAATAATGGATTGCTTTACTATTTATTCACACCTGATTTTTCTCAGATGGATTGTATGAATGTCTCAATTGATTATATTTCATTGGAGACGGAAAGAGTTAGTCTATCTTCGAAAGTCGCTTTGGAAGGAGAATCTGTAACTGCCGCTGTGACTGGTTTTCCTAAGAATGCCATATATAAGTGGTATAAAAAGACAGGAGAAGATTGGATAGATTTATTAGAGACATCTGGAAAAGGAGATGAATATCGTACTACAAATCTTCAAGTGGATTACGGAAAAACAGAATATAAAGTTGAGGTTGACAAAGGAGATGGATCGCCTGTTACTAAGGAATTCACTGTTGTTGGCACTGTACCAATAGATACTACTATTATTCCTGGTGATACTACAATCCCTGGTGATACGACTGGAATAGTTATGTTTGAAACTCAATACTCTTCAACTGGAGATCTTATCATGGGTACAGATTTTAATCCGACAGGTAAAACTACAGGCAAATTGGAGCAAGATGTAGAAAACAATTTTGAGGAATATGGCCTTGAGTTTTCAAGGAGTGATTGTCCTTATTCAATAGGTGGATTGCAAAGTAGTTTTGGAAACTATACTCCAAGTATAGATGATAGTGTAAGTAGACTTTCAGAAGAAGTGTATGAAAACTATTTCATGAATCTGACAGATCCGAACTGTAGATTTATGACAATCCGTTTTCCAGCAGATCCCAATAAATGTGATAATGGATATGATCATCATGGTTTGTCATATAGAAATCAACACTATAGATTTGTCATGAGAGCGTATGTGAAACCGACTTGTGAAATAGATGCGAATGCGGCTTTCCGTGCAAGAACAGGACATGGAACGGTGACTGACGACCGAATGGATGTTGAATTGTATGATGATGTTACAGGAGCACTCTTAGGAAGCATGTCTGATTTGCACTCATCAAATAATGTGGCAGATGTTAGGTTTAACAGTTTGACTAAAGTTGGAAGTTTGCCAATGACCGGTGGCGAATACCACATGTTACGTTTTGAGATAACATTCTATGGATTCTTGCCTTCCATGAATGCGGGTCTGATACATTATGAATTTACTACAGAGTTTGCACAAATGCCTTGTTCAAATGTTTCTATTGATTATATTTCAATGGAGACGGAAAATGTTAGTCTATCTTCGAAAGCCGCATTGGATGGAGAATATGTATCTGCCACTGCGACAGGATTCCCTAAGAATGCTAAGTATAAATGGTATAAAAAGGCAGGAGAAGATTGGATAGATTTATTGGAGATATCTGGAAATGGCGATGAATATCGTACTGCAAATCTTCAAGCAGATTACGGAAAAACGGAATATAAGGTTGAGGTTGATAAAGGAGATGGCTTGCCAGTGACTAAGGAGTTCATTGTTGTTGGAGCTGCTCCAAAAGATACTATTTTGCCTGGTGATACGACAGGAGTAATCATGATTGAATCTCCAAATGAAGATCCTATTGTTGATGTATGTACAATAGAAGGTTTTGTGTTGAAGACAAATGTAAAACTATCTGAAGCTTTGGTAGATCTAAAAAGAGGCGTCTATATAATAGGTGGAAAGAAGTATTATATTTCTAAGTAAACATATTGACAAAAACAATAAAAGGCTGTTGCACTGCAACAGCCTTTTATTTTGCATTTAGCATTTCGAATTTATAATTTCGAATTACATTTCCGATTCTTTCAATCTCTCTGCGTTTTCAGCGATGATAAGCTGGTCTATGATTCCCTGAATGTCTCCGCCTACGATCGCTGCCAAGTTGTATAGAGTCAAACCGATACGGTGGTCTGTCACACGTCCTTGCGGATAATTGTATGTGCGGATCTTTGCTGAACGGTCTCCCGTGCTGACCATAGTCTTACGGCGCGACGCGATGTCGTCCATATATTTCTGATGCTCTTGGTCGTAGATCTTTGTACGCAAACGAGACAATGCGCGCTCTTTGTTTTTTGGCTGGTCACGCGTCTCTGTACACTCGATCAAGATCT
>CAMJFV010000162.1 GCA_946405045.1 uncultured Bacteroidales bacterium
GTTTGGTGGATGAGCGTCGTGATCCATTCAAGGCAACGCATGCAGCAGCTAAATATCTGAAGAATTTGTATGGAATCTATAAAGATTGGTCGCTTGTGATCGCCGCATACAACTGTGGACCGGGAAATGTGAACAAGGCGATTCGTCGTTCTGGAGGCAAACGAGATTATTGGGCTATCTACCCTTTCCTACCTCGTGAGACACGTGGCTATGTGCCTGCGTTTATTGCTGCCACATATACGATGACATACTTTGCAGAGCATAAGATTTGTCCGGCGAATATCCAATTCCCTCTTGCATGCGACACTGTCCATACGTCAAAGCGTATGAGTCTGCAGCAGATAGCAGCAATCTTAGGACAGGATATAGATGTGTTAAGAAATTTGAATCCTCAGTATCGACGCGATATCATCCCAGGTTCAAAGGAGTATACTGTATGTTTGCCAAGTTCGGCAGTAAACGGATTCATTGAGCACGAGGACACAATCTGCAATTATAAGAAGGAGGAGCTTTGTCCTCAGCGTATTCAGGTGGAGCCAGCGTCGTATGGCAGAGGCTATTACGGACCAAGCAACGGACGTGTATATAGAGTTCGTCAGGGTGATACGTTGGGATCAATCGCAAGACGCAACAGAGTAAGTGTTGCTCAAATCAAGAGATGGAATAATCTCCGTTCCGACAGATTGTCAATTGGACAAAAACTGATTGTGAGATAAGAATATAATCTCCATCGAGATTTTATCATAACAGGCCACGGTTGGCAAAACGAGTAATGTTTTGGCTACTGTGGCCTTTATAATTCATAATTCGTAATTCATAATTGTGGGGAAATACATCTGAGGAATTTATTTGAACACATTCCTCATTAGCATTTATTTCCGTCCACAATTGTCGTTGGAATGCACCAACAATTATGCATTATGAATTGTGAATTACGCATTATTTAAGTATTGCCCCTGCTACTGATGCTTGCGGATACATGGCTCCGTTTTCAGTCAGTGAGATTCCAACTTTGTCGAATGGGATAACTTTCGCCAATTTGAAGATGTCGCTCTGCTCTGGCCACATCGGATATCCTACAGCAGGACGGATGCCTGTCCATCCAAACTGGCTCAGATTCTTTGCCAGATATTGGTTTCCTGCTTCCACAAGTCGGTCGGCAAGTGATTGGGCAAGCAATGCCTCATAGTTGTCGTCGCCTTTCTTCAGCTCTTCTATATGCTTGATGAATGGTTCTGAAATTGTGGCTGCGAAGAATCCGAGGATATCTCCGTCGGCTTTTATATGACAACAGATCGGTGCCCATGCATCGCATAATTGCAATGTCTCTTTGTCTTTCTTGATTTTCAAGCCATCTGCGTCGACAAAGGCTGGATAGAATGCTTCCAACGAGTTGATTCCGAATCCAGGCATCTGCTGGAGTCTGTTTAGAAGCTCTTCAGCATCTTCATGTAGGGATTTTGCTTCGTCGCTACCATCTTTCACTCTCCAGACGTGGTAGAAATATCTCCAGTCGATAAGCGGTCTGACTTCAGAAAGTGCGATCAATTCGTGTTTTTTCTCGCCATTATATGGTGGTTCGACACTCTTCTCCACCTCTTTTTTCTCTGGAGCCGGAATCGAATGTGCCTCTGCTGGAGATTTTTCTTCTGAGCCTCCATTATTATATTCATCGCGTAGACGTTGCTGATACTCCTTGATTTCAGCGATGTACGCATCTCTGGAATCAGACAGTAGACGTGAGACAACCACAGGGTTTTGTGCCGCATCTGATGCTCTGATCACCACTCCATTCGGATACAGCGGTGCCATTTTCAACGCTGTATGTAGATCGGAAGTCGTCGCTCCACCCACGATAAGTGGGATGCTGAGACCAGCCTCCTGCATCATCTTTGCTACCGTACACATTTCTTCAAGCGACGGTGTGATCAATCCACTCAGGCATACAACATCACTTTTCTCTTCAATCGCAGTCTTGATTATATCATCCGGTGGCACCATAACGCCCAAATCTGTAACGCTATATCCGTTACAAGTGAGCACCACAGCCACGATATTCTTTCCTATATCATGGACATCTCCCTTCACTGTGGCAATCACAAGTTTACCTGCAGAATGGGCGTCTCCATCGGATTTTGTGATGTATGGATTCAGGATCGACACAGCCTGTTTCATCGTGCGGGCTGTCTTCACCACCTGTGGTAAAAACATCTTGCCTTCACCGAATAGTTGGCCCACTTCGTTCATGCCTTCCATCAACGGTCCTTCGATGATTTTAAGTGCTGAACCATATTTTGTCATCGCCTCCTCAAGATCTGGCTTTAGTGTCGAACCGTTACCTGTTTTCAGTGCATTACGCAGACGCTCATCACATGTTGTGGCGGCTGCAGGAGCTGACGCTGCGGTTGGAGCTTGCACCGTCGCACCGGATATTTTTTGAGCTTTTTCAGCCTCTTTTCTTAGTCTTATCTCTTCCGCAAGAGCGATAAGCAACTCGGTAGCCTCTTCATCACGTCGTGTGAAAAGGACCCCTCGTATAGCGAGACGCAATGCTTCCGGCACACTCTCGCTAGGAATCATTGCAGACGGATTCAAGATAGCCATATCCATTCCGCGTGGTATGGCTTCGTCAAGGAAGACGGTGTGCATGGTCTCACGCACGTAGTTGTTGCCACGGAATGCGAAAGAGAGGTTGCTCAATCCGCCAGACACTCTTGCTCCAGGCAGATTTGCATGTATCCATTCAGCCGCACGCACAAAATCGATTCCATAATCAAAATGTTCCGCCATTCCCGTCGCTACGGTAAGCACATTAGGGTCGAAAATGATATCTCCAGGAGGAAAATCAAGGTTTTCTCTAAGTAGACGGTAGGCTCTTCCACATATCTCGATCTTTCTGTCGTACGTGGTAGCCTGACCTTCTTCGTCGAAAGCCATCACAATGACAGCCGCACCGAATTGTCGGATAACACGGGCATGATCGAGGAATTTTTCTTCGCCTTCCTTCAATGAGATAGAGTTGACGATACATTTTCCCTGTGTCCATTTCAAAGCCTCTTCAATCACCTCAAAACGAGATGAATCCAACATCAAAGGAAGTTTGGCTATCTCCGGATCAGACGCGATCAGTCGCACAAAATGAGCCATCTCAACCTTGGCGTCAAGCAGACCGTCGTCCATATTTATATCTATGACGTTAGCACCGCCCTCCACCTGTTTACGGGCGATCTCAAGAGCTTCGTCATAACATTTTTCATTGATTAATTTCAGGAACTTGCGTGAGCCTGCCACATTGCATCGTTCACCGATCTTCAGGAATTTGTCTCCTTCTGGCAGTGCAGCGACAGATAGAGGTTCAAGACCAGACAGCAAAAGATTATGAGGGTCTAACGTCTTGACTTTATGTATTTTGGCATGTCCTTTCTCAACAACTTCATTAATTGCCGCGATATGTTCAGGAGTTGTACCACAGCATCCACCGACTATGTTAAGCAAACCTTCGTCGAAGAACGGAGCCAGCTCACTTCGCATCTTGAACGGAGTGTCGACATATTTTCCGAGAGCGTTTGGCAAACCAGCGTTAGGATGGCAGCTCACGTAGAATGGAGACGCTTCACATATACGGCGAAGATATGGTAACAATGCCTCTGCTCCAAGTCCACAGTTGAGACCGATGCTCAACAACGGAGCATGGGAGACACTCGCAATGAAGGCTTCAATTGTCTGGCCGGACAACGAACGACCGCTGTTGTCGCTGATGGTAAGAGAAAGCATAAGCTCCACACGTCGCCCCATCTTTTTCATTGCTCTTTCAGCAGCCACAAGAGCGGCTTTGGAATTAAGAGTATCGAAAATAGTCTCGATAAGAAAAGCGTCTACTCCACCCTCGATCAAGGCTGACATCTGCTCTTCGTATGCGTCTGTGATCTCATCAAAAGTGACTGAGCGTGCGGCAGGATCATCCGCATTTTCCGACATCGACAGCATCTTGCCAGTCGGGCCGACACTTCCTGCCACGAAACGTGGACGATCAGGAGTGATAGCCATCATCCTATCAGCCTCCGCACGTGCCAACTTGGCAGCGGCAATATTCATCTCCCTGATCTTATCTTGCATACCATATTCAGCCTGCGAGATGCGTTGAGCGCCAAACGAACAAGTAGAGACGATATCCGCACCGGCTTCGAGGTATCCACGGTGAATCTTAGCGATCACGTCGGGATTTTCCATAGGCAAAGCATCGTTATTGCCCTGGATTCCACATGCTTGTATCATTGTGCCATATCCACCGTCGAGGATAAGGATTCTATTTTGGAGCTGTTTTCTCATTATATTCAATTCTGTATGGGTAGAAACCCTTTTAAAAAATGTATGGGCAAGTTTAAAAACCTGCCCTTATAAAATTATGTAAATATGCTTAGAAAATTTCTTTAGCCACACGAGCCACAGAATCAGAAGCCATAAGAGTATAGAAATGAAGGTTGTTGACTCCGTGAGCAAGAAGGTCACGGCACTGACCTAAGCACCACTCTACGCCGACTTCCTTAGCTTCTTCATCCGTCTTGCATTTGGCCAATTCGTTAGCAAACGCTTCAGGAATATCCGTATGGAACACCTTCGGAAGGACATTCAACTGATTGCGTAGCACCACTGGTTTGATTCCAGGAATGATAGGGACTGTGATGCCAGCCTCACGAGCTTTTGCCACGAAATCATAATATTTCTGATTATCGAAAAACATCTGAGTGACAAGGTATTGAGCTCCATTCTTCACCTTCTCAACAGCTATACGAAGGTCAGAATTTAGGTTTGGAGCCTCCTCATGTTTCTCTGGATAGCAAGCCATTCCGTAAGAGAAAGGAACGTCGACACCCTCTATTTTATCACCATATATATCTAATCCCTTATTGAAATCATTCACCTGTTTCTGAAGGTCTGTAGCATAATCATTGTATAGATTTTCCTGTCCAGCTGGCACCGACACATTCTTGCTGTCACCACGAAGAAGAAGAAGATTGTGTATGCCAAGGAAATTAAGGTCGAGAAGGGCGTATTCCGTCTCCTCCTTAGTGAATCCCTTGCAGATGATATGAGGAACCGCCTGAATGCCATATTTATTCTGGATTGCAGCGGCGATAGCCACAGTGCCGGGGCGACGCAATACCATGCTTCTGCGCAACAGACCGTCAGCCTGAGGACGATAGATAGCCTCACTATGGTGAGATGTGATATTTATATATTTAGGATCAAATTCACGAAGTTTATCTACAATCTTATATATTCTATCGATACCGTTTCCCTTTAGAGGAGGTAGGATTTCAAATGAGAACACAGTTTTCTGTGAATTAGTGATGAAATTCTGAACTGTCATATTATTATATAATGTTT
>CAMJFV010000163.1 GCA_946405045.1 uncultured Bacteroidales bacterium
GAGAACAAGGAGTTCCTTGAGGAGAATAAAATCAGTGAGTTGCTAAACAAATATTGCAAGTTCCTTCCTGTTGAGATAGCATTTGGCAAGGAGACGGAATGGAAAGATGGCAAGAGTGTTGAGACTGACAAGGATAAGATCATCAACAACCCGTCGCCAGCATGGACTAAGAAACCTGCTGATTTGAAGGATGAAGACTACACTAATTTCTATCGTGAACTTTATCCAATGGGTGATGATCCTTTGTTCCATATTCATTTGAATGTCGATTATCCATTCAATTTGACTGGTATTCTTTACTTCCCTAAGATCAAGAATAATTTCCAGATTCAGAAGAATAAGATTCAGCTCTACTGCAACCAGGTATTCGTCACAGATTCTGTAGAGGGTATCGTGCCTGAATTCCTGACACTCCTTCACGGTGTGATTGATTCTCCTGATATTCCGTTGAATGTGTCGAGAAGCTATTTGCAGAGCGACCAGAATGTGAAGAAGATCTCTTCCCATATCACAAAGAAGGTTGCCGACCGTCTGCAGGAGTTGTTTAATGCCGATCGTGCAGATTTCGAGAGCAAGTGGGACAGCCTAAAGATTTTCATCGAATACGGAATGCTTACGGAGGAGAAGTTCGAGGAGAAGGCAAGGAAATTCGTGCTTTTGAAGAATGTCGACGACAAGTATTACACACTTGAGGAGTACAGCAAGTTGGTTGAGGCTAACCAGAAAGATAAGAATGATTCTGTTGTCTACCTATATGCCACAGATAAGGAGGCTCAATACTCATTCATCCAGAAAGCAAAGGATAAGGGTTATGATGTGTTGATGATGGATGGAGAGTTGGATTCTCACTTCATGTCGATGTTGGAGCATAAGAGTGAAGGTGGAAAACTTCGTTTCGCCCGTGTCGACGCGGATACAATCGACAAGCTTATCCCTAAGGGCGACGAGAAGAAAGTGGAGATGTCTCAGGAAGACCAGACTGCTCTTACAACCGCATTCCAGAGCATTTTGCCAAAGAACGACAAGTTCAACTTTATCGTAAGTTATGTCAATGCTGATGCTGATTCTCAGGCAGTTGAAATCACGCAGAATGAGTTTATGCGTAGAATGAAGGAGATGTCTCGTAATCAGCCTGGCATGAATTTCTACGGTGATATGCCTGACTCATACAACTTTGTTGTGAACGAGAACAGTGGTTTGATCAGCAAGATCTTGCGTGAACTTAAAGATAAGACAGCAAGTAGTTTGAGCGGAGTGCTTACAGAGATTCGTGAACTTGAGGATAACATTTCAAATCTTCGCAACCAAAAGGATTCAGATGGCAAGATCAAGCCAGAGGCACAGTCTACAATCAAGGAGTGTGAGACACGACTTACTGAAAAACAGGCGACACGTGATGCCGCATACAACTCGTTTGCAGCAGAGAGCGATGAGATGAAGCAGTTGGTGGATTTGTCATTGTTGAGCGTAGGATTGTTAAAGGGTTCAGCTCTCGACAACTTCATCTCAAGAAGCATGAAGATGCTGTAATGAAATGCAGAATTATAAATGCTAAATGCTGAATTAGGAATGCACTTGTAGAGACACACGGACGTGCGTGTGACTACAAAATGCAAAATCTGGCATTTTGAAATAAACGAAAGGCAGTGGAATCACCACTGCCTTTTTTGATTTGAGAAACTGATTAGACATGAAATATGTCGTTATAGAATTTCATCCCGCAACTAAAAAATGAGGATTGTTAAGGGCGGAACGCCCTAACTTACCCACATGCCGCGAGCCCAAAGGGCGAGCGGTCAAAAAAAATGATATCATTCCATATAATGATTGATTTAATTTTTTTTTCTTATAGAAAAGTCGAAGACATTCTCCTAACACTCCGAGTCTCTGTGTTTTTCAATATGTGCTCGCCTTCTGCTCGCTCTGGTAGGGAGGGCAAGGGCGTTCCGCCCTTTGCAATCCTCAAATACAATGTCCAAATTATCAGTCTTAAAATAGGATCCGACCAAACTTAAAAAACACAAAAAGACGGGAATGACTCCCGTCTTTTCGATTGAATTTTATATAGATAAATAATAGTGTTATTTCACAACCACTTTAGCAATAGTAGAGTTGTCTTTAGAGTTGACTCTTATTATGTACGAGCCTTTTCCTGTGATGTCGAACTCTACAAAATCATTGCCGTTTCCAACGACTGATTCATTGTGGATGCCGTTGGCTCCGATGATGTCGATGCTTTGAATTCCGTCGGCACACTTGGCAAAGAATTGTCCGTCAGACACGGTAGGGTAGACAATTGCGTCATTCTTGGCTGCTATTGATTCCATTCCTGCATTGACACTGCGCAGAAGAACTGCCTTGACACTCTTTGCCGGCAATGATGTTTTGACCACTCCGTTGGAAATAGTAGCGTCGCCTTCCACAAGAGCATTCTCGGTATGGCTTACGAATGTCTCCGACGCAGGAAGATTAGACAATGAAAGGGTCTTTACGTTTCCATCTGCGATCTCCATTCCAGACACCGCAACTTCCACGTCGGCATCATCTTTTGTCGATCGGTTGACAATCAGCAATGTGGCTTCTGTATTGTTCTTGTTGACAGTGACATAACTTTCCACCATATTGACATCCGACGACTCGCTAGGCACGTAATATTCCTTGCTGTAACGTGCCATCAGATGTATGGCTTCCCACATTCCTACATTCCAACCCCATGGAGTGAAAAACTCTCCGTTGTTTTTCATCAATTCTCCCACGTGGCTGATATATGCGATCGCATGAGTGATTGGCTCAAATTTACTGCTGATATTGTATTCCGACACAGAGAATGTAACTCCGTGATCCTCACCGATATATTTTTTCATCCAGTCGTCGCAGCGTCCGAGAATATACTCTTTCTTGATATTGGTGTCCCATCCTCCATTCAATGTGTAAAGTCCATTCGCTTCTGGATTGTCATATTCACGGTCGAAATATGTGCGGTGTGACTGTAGGTTCACCTCTTCACTTTTCTCTCCGCTTGGGTAGTAGTGGATGTCAAGCACGTCAAGAAGTTTGACACCATGTTTCTTCTGCTCCTGACCGATACGCATGATGAAATATTCAAGCCAAGGCATCTGCTTTCCTTCCCATTTAGGGAACTGGTTTGTCGTGCCGCTTGTGGCGAACCATGTCCACTCGCTTCCTGCAACAGGTCCGCAAAGCTTGATGTCCGGAAATTTTTGTTTTGCCGCCAATGCCACTTTCACATATTGCTGCACGTAAAATTCAGGATCAAAATCAGGTTGCACATCTTTATGTGTCCAGCTCCACATCTCCGGCTCATTGTCCATATTCCAGTAGATGAACTGGCTCATGTCTCGTTTCAACTCATCCTTCCAATAGGTGAGGATGTCCGTCGTCTGCTCAGTGCTCCATTCTTCAAGATAGAGCGACGTGTCTCCTGCCTTATATTCCTTTTTCTCGAGGTCGATCACTTCACCGCCTCCACACAATGGCCATGAACACCATTCTCCCCATTGACTCTGGTTGAATTCCCAGTCGTTGAAATTATGCTCTTTGGAAGACGCTACGTATCCGCATAGCTGGAACGAGTACATTGCCTGGATTCCAGGAAAACTTTCATTCATCACTTTTGATGACATGTCCCAGTCGCAATCGTAGATGTTGCTGTACCAGTCGGGATGACAAGTGAGATGCTTCTTGTAGTTGTATTTTGTCGCGTTGTTTCCGTTGTTGAGGCGTACAAACTTGATTCCGCTCTCTTTCAAAAGGGATTCAGCTTCAGGGTCGAGTGTCTTTCCTGGCTGATACGGGATGTCCGAGGTGTTCTTTCCGAACAAATACGGACTGTATTTATAAGCCCCACTTTTTGTGTCGACGGAAATCTTCACATCCGCAGCATTGACAACGGTCGACGATGCCGCAAGCAATGTAAGGAATAGTAAATCTGTTTTCATGGTAGTATATGATTGAATATAAATTATCCTTTTGTGTCTTACAAAAGTAATATATTATTCAAATCTTATCGCTTCAGCAGGAGAAATATTTTTGATAATATAGGTAGGGGCGATCAAAATCAAAGTGCTGATTGTAGCGATTCCGATATTCAATAGGATTATTGTCGACGGTACTATTTCGGCTGGTACGTGATCGACGTAGTAAGTTTCGGGATCAAGCGGTATCAGGTGGAATTGCATCTGTAGCCAGCACAATGCGATGCTGATGATGTTTCCGATCAGCATTCCTTTTCCTACGAGGAACAACGATTGGTAGAGGAATATTTTTCTGATACTCCAGCTGTTCTCTCCCAAAGCGAAGAGTATTCCGATCATGTTTGTTCGCTCAAGGATCAGAATAAGCAGGCTCGACGCGATTGTGAATCCTGCCACACAGATCATCAGTATCAAAATGATAGCCACGTTGATGTCGAGCATTTCAAGCCATGCGAAAATTTGTGGGGATAATTCCTTGACACTCTTCAAGATGTATGGGTTCCCATCCTCGTCGAAACGATTTCCGATAGTTCGGAAAATCTTATCATAATGTTCGTCAAGGGTGTTGAAATCAGCGATCTGTATTTCGACGTGAGTGACTTTGTCTTCGCTCCAAGAGTTAAGACGTTGCAGATGACGTAGATCGGCGATCACTATTTTGTCGTCGAAGTCGGTGAATCCGGTGTTGTATAATCCAGTGATTGTCAGCGGGCGGACACGTATTTTGCCGTCGAGCACGAAGTAGATGCGCATCTTGTCGCCCACAGAAAGATTCATTTTTTGAGCGAGACGCGATGATATCACAGCCTCTTTGCTTAAGCTGTCTTTGGAGATGTCGGCTATCCTTCCGTCGACGATGCTGTTCTCAAAGAAATTCCAGTTGTAATCGCTGTCCACACCTTTGAAGATGATGCCCTGCACATCCTCTTCTGTTTTGAGGATAGCTCCGTAGTTGCATACTCTCTGGGCATGTTTGATGCCGTCGATTCTCTGAATTTTAGAAAGAAGAAGCGAGTCAACACTGATTGGTCTGCAATCAATGCTGCCTCGCTCCGATAATCCGCAAATCTGGTAATGTGAAGAAAAACCGATAAGTTTTTCTCTGATCTCATTTTTGAAACCTGTGATGACGCACATGGCGATGATCATCACGGCTGTTCCGATTGCTGTACCCAGCACTGCGATTTTCACTGCAGTTTTCGACACACGTTTTTTGCCTTTCTGCTCATAATGAAGACGTTTGGCAATAAACAGTTCGAAATTCATATCGGGTACCGTCTATTAAATCGTATTAAATAGTGCGTCCTGGATAAACCTCCAACGCCTTCTTCAATACGAACAATGCTTTAGTCAAGTCCTCTTTCTGAAGCACGTATGCCACACGC
>CAMJFV010000164.1 GCA_946405045.1 uncultured Bacteroidales bacterium
AAATTCGGAACAATCAACATTGGCGGAACAGCCACTTATTTTTCCTCAAAAAGAGGATGAGAAAGTAATCCGTCCTGAGGTATATGCGACAGAAGGTCCATTGAAAATGGGTGAAGTTGTCCGCAAGATATCAGAGGCGACAAACAATGATGCTGTGCTTGTGACAGACGTAGGTCAGAACCAGATCATGGCTGCCCGCTACTTCAAATTTACAAAATCACGCAGTGTTGTGACAAGTGGTGGACTTGGAACAATGGGATTCGGTATTCCAGCGGCAATCGGAGCCAAGATAGGAGCTCCCAAACGTACAGTCTGTATGTTTGCTGGCGACGGTGGATTCCAGATGACAATCCAAGAGTTGGGAACAATCATGGAGAAGCAGATTGGTGTGAAGATGATTATTCTGAACAACAACTACCTTGGAATGGTACGCCAGTGGCAGGAATTGTTCTTCAAGAAAAGATATTCGTCCACTCCAATGATGAATCCTCATTTCAACACCATTGCTGACGCTTATGGAATCAAGAACAAAGAGGTCAGCACACGAGAGGAACTTGACGCAGCAATCAAAGAGATGTTTGCGGACGACAAACCATACCTATTGATAGCCAATTGCGAGGAGATGGGAATGGTTTATCCGATGGTTCCAGCAGGTGAGACTGTAACAAACATTCTTTTGGGATAAGAATAATTACCGTAGAGACGGGGAGCTTCCCGTCTCTACATAATTAGAAATAATTATGGCAGATAATTTTAAGGCAAAGCAGTGCGGCAAGGAGTGTCAGAAATGCAATCCTGCAGAATGCAATGATGGAAAGAAGCTGTTCACTGTAACGGTTTTCTCAGAGAATCAGGTAGGCTTGCTAAACCAGATTTCCATAATCTTCACACGCCGTCGCCTAAACATAGAGAGTCTGAGTGTATCACAGTCGGCTCTACCAGGAATACATAAGTTTACTATCACTACAATCACAGATGAAGACACCATCGAAAAAGTAGTGAAGCAGATTGACAAGAGAATCGACATCATCAAAAGTTTCTACAACGATGATTCCGACCTTGTATATCAGGAGATTGCGATGTACAAAGTAGCCACTCAGGATTTCATCAACCTTGAAGGCACAGAGGAGTTGATCAGAAAGTACAACATCCGTATTCTTGAGATCAACGAGACATGCGTGATATTCGAGAAGACAGGTCATACAGACGAGACACAAGGATTGTTCAACGAATTGAGCCAGAAGCTTCAGGTGCTTCAGTTCATCCGTTCAGGTCGTGTGGCAATCACAAAGTCGAAAATCGAGCGTCTGAGCGACATGTTGGCCAATATAGAGGCTCACAAAATGATGTATGAGTAAAAACATTAATGGTTAATAATTAATAGTTAACAATTGGTGATTATATAGCAGTTGTCAAAACCGAGGATTGCAAAGGACGGAACGTCCTTACCCTCCCCACGCGAGTCCGTAGGACGAGCGTATAAAAATAGCATGTTCGACAACTCGTATGTATAAAAGCCACAATAATTAGAATCGAGTAAAAATAAAGATTCGATCACATATAAATAAAATATAAGCGTTTGCTTTTAGGTTGCACCGAAATCGCCAATTTCAATCCACCGACAAAAGTAAACGCTCAGGTGTGTGTTTCGCATACGCTTGGGCGTTGTTGTCGGTTGGAGGTGTTTGGCGATACCTGGTGCGACCAACAGCGTCCAAGTTTTTTTATGGAAAAAAAGGGAAATCTACATGTTGGAAAAATGATAGAGGCATATCTGAAAGAAAACGGTGTCTCTAAAGTTAAATTTGCCAAACTAATACCTTGTTCCAGAGTAACAGTCTACAATATTCTAAACAATCCAAATATTAACACACAAACACTACAACACATCTGCAAAATCCTCAATCACGATTTCTTTCTAGACATAAGTAGCCAGCATATACAATGTAAAGAATAGCTTTACATGTAAAGTGATGCTTGACAGCCAGACATAGGATTAAGAATATTAAAAAATTAAATTTACACATTCTTCATAGAGAAGATATATTTCTACTTCGTTATAGGGTTCTGCGAAAGAAGAAATAGTAAATATATATAGAATCCAAATTTAGATTTAATATTATGGACAAATTATTGAGAATGCTTGCAGCATTATTAACAATGTTCGCAATGACTGTGTTTTCTACAAGTTGTAGTGATGATGATGCCAAAACAGATGATGCGAAAACTATCGTAACGATTTCTGTTAACAACAATGAACAACCATTTGCAGGTATCACTGTTTATATGTTCAAATCAAACATTGTCGATAGCTATGGACTTAATAGATTAAGACCAATGTACGCACGCAAAAGTGTCGTAGCGGATGCCAATGGTATTGCTGTTTTTGAACTTGACGACTTTGATTTGAACCTTAGAGACTCCCAAGTCACGCTCTATTTTGTTACATTCACAAAAAATACAGTCACAGGTAAAGAATCACTTGATTATGTGGGAATAACAATAAAAGAAGGAGAAACAAAATTCGGAACAATCAACATTGGCGGAACAGCCACTTATTTTTCCTCAAAAAGAGTCTACGACTTTCTCTAAGAATTTTATGTTTCTGTGTTTATTTCAATGTACTCGTCTACGACGCGTGCAGAAGAATGTGAGAAAGTTTCATTCAAGAGGCAATCGCACCGGTGCATAATCCACAAACGTATGATACAACCCTACGGCAAACGATATCGCCCGTTCCGGGCTGACGGGAATCGGAGTGATATCCACGGTGGCATAGGGTAAAAAACCTATGCTAATGGGATTCTCGCCGTTGGCGTTAATTCCATAGTCGTTTCTTCTATCAATGAAGACTTCCCTATACCTTCAAAAATGTTTTGAAAATCTTTTGCGACAGACAATATAACCTCATCGCTCATTATATATAAAATCCAATCCTTGATTTTTATAATAATGAAATTTTCTATCAGAAGATATCAAAGGCATCCGTTCTACAATTGCATGGGATATTATCACATGGTCGGAAGGATCATTGTGATCCTCTGATTCATTTAACTGCAAATCTGCATACGCTAACATAACCTGCTCTGTTGTTGGAATAATTTGGAGACCATAAACATCAGAAATTGCACAGATTAAATCACGTTCAGATTTATACTTTTTTTTGAACATTCTTTTACGTCGATACATAACAATCAATTCTTTCACTGACTCCACGCTAACAAAAAATTGGTTGTTATAATCATTCAAAATATCGTCTACTACGGGACTAAATTTACATCCATCAACAATAAATGATACAATGCAGGTATCTATCATATATCTCATCTCTCACCTGCAATACTTAGATTATCCTCTTGAGTCTGAATTTCCCACGCTTTGGAAAGTGCCCACCAACACTGACTGCATCTTCCCATTATACCATTTCTATTAAAAGCATAATATTCAATACTTTCAATTCCATTCTCATCTACAAACGTTTTCTTTGATGTTGTAGGAGTGTTTTCTTCTTTTAGTAATGTTTTCATAATCCTATTATTTTAATTACATCTGCAAAATTAATTAATTTATTGAATTTTCAACTACATCGTTAGTACTTTTCCCATTTTTTTCATTGATTATGCGTTTCCCTATGCCTCCAAAAATGCTCTGAAAATCTTTCTCGACAGTTCATCACATCCATACAGAAATTCTGGATGCCACTGTACTGCCCAGAGAAACGGATGTTCCTGGCAATAAACAGCCTCAATAATTCCGTCTTCAGAAATTGCCATCGGTGCCAACTTAGGAGATAGGATCGCTATTGCCTGATGATGGTAACTATTCACTGGAAGGATTTCAGTTTGTAATAGATTATATAAAGGGGTATCCTTAATCAAAAAAACATTGTGAACATATTTGTTATATGGTGCCGACATGTGATGCTCTACCGATGAAGGATGGTCTGTCGGTAAATCCTGATACAATGTACCTCCTAAATAGGCATTGAAAAATTGGATGCCTCTACATATTCCCAAAGCTGGCTTCTTCGTTTTGATACATATATCCAATAATATTCCTTCCATAGCATCCCGCTCTACGCAAGGTTCACCACAAACATCACATTTACATTCATTATATAAAGACGGAGAGACATCATGACCACCTGTGAAAAGAATTCCGTCGCACATTGATGCCAATTGCTTTATATCTTTTTCGTCTGTCGTCAATGGAAAAACAATAGGCAAAGCACTTTCTGAAATGATAGCGTCCAGATAATTTGGAAGCATCCACAAACTATCTTTTTCATCGTCCCATAATGGGACCACTCCTATTATCTTCTTTCCCATATTCCTCATGATTTTTTTACAAATTTATGCAATGACTTTTTTCACGAGAATAATGTCAGACTATATTTATTTTTTTTGATTATCAAATTACAATCTGAAACTAAAATGGTGATTTCAAGAAACCCATTTAATCAATATATTCTGTCAATCATACGAAAATCTAACTTCTTTTATTAATTTAGCAGATGGATAGAAATCAAAAAACAAAATAATATGGATAAAAAACAGTACTTCTTTTTTCTTAATAAATCACAATGTACAATATTAACAACTTATAAATGTTATTGCTATGGGATCATTGATTTGCAGATATGATCATATCGTGTTTGCCACAAAAAGGAGGGAACCGGTATTAACAAAAGATTTACGAAATGTTATATTTGAGGCAATCAAAACAATTGTCAAACAAACAGGATTGTCTGTAGTTGCTATAAATGGAGTGTCTGATCATGTCCATATTTTATTGCGTATGGACCAAAAACATATATTATCCGATGTTGTAAGAGATATAAAAAGATCAAGTTCCTCCTTAATACGAAAGAAGACAGGGCTACATTTTCAATGGCAACGTCATTATGCCGCATTTAGTGTTTCTGCTAGAGGCGTACAATCTGTGATTAGATATATCAATAATCAACAACATCACCATAATGAAGTTGATGCATTGGGTGAACTTAACAAATTTGCCCAATTAGCAGGAGAAAAACTGCCTTATGATTTGTTGGAATAAACCAATAGCTGGGATTCATAACCGACCGTGGCCACGGTCGGTATTAAAAAACAATAGCCTATGGTTTGGATTTGTCAAAAGACAAATCCAACAATAGCCTATGGTTTGGATTTGTCAAAAGACAAATCCATTACCATTGGAAAAGAATGGATGATTCCCCTCCCTCAGGTAATGTAATTGTCTTGCGACAATTACATACCAGAGGCTATTATATATAAACCGACCGTTTCCACGGTCGTGTGGAAACGGTCGGTTTTAGCCAATAGACAA
>CAMJFV010000165.1 GCA_946405045.1 uncultured Bacteroidales bacterium
TTGTGAAGTACAGGCAGTCCAAAAAAATTAGACAAAGAAAGATTATCATCGATGAATGCCGTCACCTCAATTCCTGCATCATCGAGAATCTCCTTTACAACTTTTCCATGTCCACTTGCTCCGTATATATACACAACGCTAAAAATTAAACACCTTTAGTTCAACAACCGACATTAAGTAAGATATCGCATTTCGAACTGATTTTTCCATATTCCGGCACAAACAAAGAATCATCAACATCCTTACCTTGAACCCAGGCAACGATTGCCTTTGGAACATTAACTCCTGCTTCATGAGAGAAAGGATATCCTCCTCCAAAACGTGGGTTCAATTCCAAAACATAGTACTCTCCATCTCTTTCTAACACATCACAATCAAGATTTGCAATGTGTCCTAAATTACAACCTAAAATTGAACCAATCTCTCTCAGTTTCGCATTATCAATTGTTATCGCCTTATCAGTTTCGCCTGCTCGCATTGCAAGTTTCTGCTTCACAGAAACACCACGATAATTTTTATTTAAATCATTTACGATATCTAGTCCATATTCAAGGCCATTAATGACCTCCTGAATAAGCAAAAACTCATCATCAGAAGATGCTGTTGCAAGAATAGATTTCTTCACCTTCTTTTGATCTAGTCTGTAAACTATTTCCAACTCTTCCAAATCATCCACTATCTCCAATCCTATGGAACCAGATCCCCAACGTGGCTTAATAATCAATGGAAATTTTAAATCTCCAGATTTTATAGCCGCTACAGCTTCATTATAATTAATATAAGTCTTTGGCGTTTTTAATCCAAGACTTTCAATAAACTGAGCTGTCTTATATTTATCAAAACAAATATCTATCACATTTGGATCTGACACTATCACATTTACTCCTGCAGCTTTGAAATCATCCTTTCTTGCGGACAATATAGGCAATTCCAAATCATTAAGAGAGATCAACACCTTAATATCATGCTGTTTACACAAACTTATTACAACATCTATATAATTTGGTGCATAAACTCCTGGAACTTGCAATTTCACATCAGCAGCAGTAAGAGCCGGTGCATTCGAACTCATATCCGCAGCGACGATTTTACCACTGTCTCCGATTACTTCCTTAAAATATTTTAGCAAGTAACGTCTACGACCTGCACAAGTAAATAAGATATTCATAATAGCGTTATATTTTGTAAAGTGCCATTACATCAGATAATGTTTGGCGCCTTCGAACCAACTCATCATCTGAATTATTGACAGAAATTATTGGTGATACATAATTAATAAAAGTTGGTGTCAGCACAATTGTATATGCGCCAACGCCATTGATCATAACATAATCTCCTTCCTTTATTGAGTTTGGAACATTCACATCGGAAAGAATCACATCTTTCTCCATACATGTTGAGCCAACTAAATTTGCGACATAAGTCTCATCAGCTGAATCCTTTGTAAAAAAAGAATGTGGAAGATTATTATTATGTAAAGTCGGTTTCACATCAAAAACCGTACCATCTGTAGATAAGAATTTTTGGCCTGCAATCTCTTTTGTCTGGTATATTCTGGAAACATACGAAAACACATTAGCGACCACAGACACTCCCGGTTCGATCACTATATTTGGCTGCACTCTGCAAAACCACTCGTTTCCCAAACATATGTCCAATATAATATTTGCATAGTCTGAATATTTGGGTTTGTTGCTCAGATCAATGCCTTTCGCTGCAGCTCCAAAGAAACCTCCTCCTACATCAAAATAGTCTATGTCATCAAGCTGCCACTCTCTACATAAAGACAACATCTGATTCACAATCAAACTATAATTTGCTACAGCTCTATCAGAAGAAGATGTGTGTCCATGTAAAGAAACTATACGAATGCCATGTTTCTTCAATAAAGGAATAACATCAGCCAAAATCTCTTTAGTAAATCCAAAACGACCAACACGCAAACCACACTGAACTTTAGATACACCATCGAAATCGGTCAAATCAATATTCAGACGAAGACCGACAGCCACATCTTCATTTGGATTTTCATCCTTGTACTTTACTATGGAATCGACTTCATACAAAGAATCCAAATTAATGATAGTTCCCTCCTTCAATGCTTTTCGTAAAACAGATTCTCGCTTTATAGGGCCATTGAATATCACACTCTTAAAACCTATTTTCTTTGCTAGGTCATACTCCATTTCTGAGACAACCTCAGCATAACATCCTGCCGCTTTTGCAATCTTACATAGTGCAGGCACATAGTTCGTCTTAAAAGAATAGCCTACTACAATTTTGGGATATCTCGATGTAAACGCACTCTTAAAAGATGTTATATTATCTAAATATACATCTCCATACATCAAATAATATGGAGTACCATATTTAGATGCAAACTTATCAAGATATTCATAATTAATTTGTCCCATCGAAATTCTCCATTGTAGCATTTCCCTCCTGAGAGATTCCATCACGGGCTAATACCTTCTTGACTGTAATTGCAATGATTTTCAAATCTGTCAAGAACGAGACATTATCAACATACCAAACGTCTAATTTAAATTTTTCCGTCCAAGAAATGGAATTTCGTCCATGACATTGAGCCCATCCTGTAATTCCTGGACGTACCTCATGACGGCGAGCCTGTTCTTTACTATATAAAGGAAGATACTCTACCAATAATGGTCTAGGACCTATTAGTGCCATATCCCCTACCAACACATTCCAAAATTGAGGCAACTCATCTATAGATGTAGAACGTACAATTTTTCCAACCTTCGTTAACCTTGCCTCATCCGGCAAAAGGTTTCCTTGAGCATCTCGCTCATCAGTCATCGTCTTAAACTTACAGATTTTAAAAATCTTACCATTCAAACCGGGACGTTCCTGGAAAAAAAAAGCTCCTGCACCTTTGTTGACAAAATGTAGCCATATTGTGATTATTGCCAAAGGCACAAACAAGATTGTTAATGCTATAAATGCAATACAAAAATCTAAAATCCTTTTGAAAAAGTTTTTATACATACATTTGTGATAAATTAATGGAACAAAAGTACAACTTTTATTACGTTAATTCAAAATAGAATCATAGAAATCATACAAACATTTTCTTACAAAAGACTGCTCATATCGACTTGCTATCATTTTTCTTGATTCCTTAGCCAAAATATCCCTATATTCTGCATCCAACATTCTCTTCATCGCTTCATATAGTGCATCTGAATCCTTTGACGGTACAATAACGCCATTTTTACCATCTTCTATAATTTCACGAGCACCATTAATATCCGTAACAATCTGAGGAAGCCCCATGGCTCCTGCTTCGATAACAACATTAGGGAATCCCTCTCTGTATGATGCTAAGATAGCGACATCAGAGGCTGCGAACCATTGTCTAACATCTTTCTGGCTACCAACAGCATCAATTGACTGGCACTTGGCAATCATATCCAATGTCTCTGGTTTCAACGGATCCAAATCTTTCTCTTCTGGTCCGACTAGTATCAATCGAGTAGACGGATATTCTCCATTCAATTTCACAAATGCTTCCACCATTTCATTAATACCCTTGTCTCCAACAAGTCGGCCTACAGAAACAAATGTCACCACACCATCCTTTCTAATCTTAGAAGCCTCTTCCATCACTTCAGGTGTCCTATCATAACGTACCAAGTCTATTCCACGTACATTTCCATAACCTAAAACTCTCAAAGGCTTTTTTGTGATGCCATTACTAAGAAGATCGTGTTTAACCCCTTCTCCCTCTGGTATTATATGAGTTGCACAAGCACATGTAAGCCAATCGGTGAACATAAGTATTCTCTTTGTTATCCCTGTTGCAGTTGGAAATACCAAACCTGTAAAAGTATGTACACGCACCGGTACACGAGCCATCCAAGCAGCCACCATACACAATAATCCAGCTTTGGGAGTCATTGAATGAACCATTTTCGGTTTTTCTACACGGAATACATGAAATAGATTCCAAAGAGATTTAATATCATTCACCAAAGAAATATGACGTTCCATCTTAACACCGATAGTCTTGACTCCCTCCTGCTGACGAACAGTATCAAGTTCCGAATCTGGAGATGACAGAGCAATGACCTCGTATTTGGCAGACAATTCCTTTAACATGCCACTGCAAAATGATTCCAATGACATAGGCACCGTCGTAGCACGTATTATTTTAGGTTTCATATATAAATCAATTAGAAATTCTGAATGTTTTCGTAAATCTCCAAATATTTGTCTACCATGATAGAAATGTCAAATCCACAAGTCTTTGCTTGACATTGTTTAATTATCTGATCACGGTAAGATTCATCATTATCTAGTCTCAAAATAGCGTCAGCAAACCCTTTGTCATCTTCATGCTTAAACATAACTCCACAATCAGAAACAACCTCTCTCAAGCCATCAACATCATCCGCCAAAAAAGGTTTTCCAGAAGCCATTCCTTCCAAAGAGGAAAGAGATAGACCTTCATAATGGCTAGACATAACAACATAGTCACTTGCAGCCAACACATTAGGAATATCACTTCTCCACCCCAACAAATGGACTCTATCTGACAAAGACAAACTTTTTATCAAAGTTTCGTATTCCTCACGTCGTTCTCCATCACCTACCAAACATAAATGGAAATCATCTGGTAAATGTTTCAAAGCACGAATAAGTGTCGGCTGGTCCTTAGGAGCACGGAACCCAGCCACATTAGTGATTATCTTTTTCGACAAAGCCCTGACATCCTCGACTGGAGATGCGTTTTTATATTTATTATAATCTATACCATTATATATCACACATGCATTCTTAGCACACGATTCTCCAACCTGCTTCTTATGGTTCAACAAACTTTGATCACTTATACATATCACAGAATCATACTGATTGAACATCCATCTGTCAATGGCTTTATACCATTTCCAGTTTCTACGACGATTCGATGTACTGTGTTCAGTTGTTACTATATGTGTATGTACAAAACAATTTGCAATAGCCACAAATAATTCAGGAGAAGTGTTATGAGTATGCACCACATCCCAACCTTTTCGCATCAACCGAATAAGACGGATGATATAAAAAGGATTGTAAAAGACCTCACCATCTGTGAAAGAGTGGATTTTTATACCAGCAGACTCCAATTGTTCATAGAAGGGGGTTCTTACACCATCAAACAAACAAATTTCAACTCTATGTCCACGTTCTTGCATACGTGGCAACAAGTCAACCATTAACTTTTCAGCGCCACCGGTCTCTAGAGATGTGATTATATGTAATATTTTCATTATTATTAACAACAGTCAAATTCAACATTTCTTCAATTCATCCTCATA
>CAMJFV010000166.1 GCA_946405045.1 uncultured Bacteroidales bacterium
ACCACAAAATCGCTTAAATCAACAATTATTTATTTTCTGCAAATCTAAGGTTACGCATTATGAATTAAGAAATGTTTCCCCATATGTTCAGCTCACGTGCCAGGTGTGCGAGTTGGTTTACATATATCTGATTCTCTGGAAGTTTCAGATCTGGATCATTTGCTATGATGGCTATTGAGGCGTCACGTGCTCGCATGAGGATCACACCGTCGGTGGCGATGTTTGCGATACGCATTTTCATCGGCGTTCCGCTCTGCTGTGTGCCTTCAATGTCGCCCTCTCCACGCATACGTAGATCGGCTTCCGCAATCTCAAAACCGTCGTTGGTACGAGTCATGATCTCCATCCTGCGTATTGTCTCTTTGGCAAGTTTGACATCTGTCACCAAAATGCAGTAGCTCTGGTCCGCACCTCGTCCTACTCGTCCGCGTAACTGGTGGAGCTGGCTGAGACCGAATCTTTCTGCACTCTCTATCACCATCACACTTGCGTTCGGCACGTTCACTCCGACCTCAATCACCGTCGTCGCAACCATTATGTTGGCTTGACCTGACACGAATTTCTGCATGTTCTCGTCTTTCTCCTCGGTCGTCATCTTGCCGTGAACCATACATATATTATATTGTGGTTGAGGAAACACAGCGCAAAGTCGTTGGTATCCTGCGGTAAGATTTTCAAAATCCAGTTTTTCGCTCTCCTTTATCAGCGGAAACACCACATATACCTGTCTTCCTTTGGCTATCTCCATACGCATGAAATGGTACAGACGCTCTCTGTTGGTGTCGTATTGGTGATAGGTCTGGATCGGTTTTCTGCCTGGAGGCAATTCATCAATCACGGAGACGGAGAGGTCGCCATACAGAGTCATTGCCAGTGTTCGGGGGATGGGAGTCGCTGTCATCACAAGTATGTGGGGAGGAACAGTGTTCTTATGCCATAGTTTGGAACGTTGTTCCACACCGAATCTGTGTTGCTCGTCGATGATTGCCATGCCGAGGTTGGCAAACTCCACCGTGTCTTCAAGAATAGCGTGGGTGCCGATGAGCACTTGCGTCTCCCCTGATTTTATCGACGGCAACAGTTTTTTGCGGACCGCGGCTTTCGTGCTTCCGGTCAGAAGAGCCACGTTGACGCCTATTGGAGTCAGCTGGTTGAAGATAGTCTCGAAATGTTGGTTGGCAAGTATTTCCGTCGGAGCGAGCAAACACGCTTGATAGCCATTGTCGAGAGCCATCAGCATTGTCATTGTGGCGACGAGGGTCTTTCCGCTTCCCACGTCACCCTGAAGCAGACGGTTCATCTGTTTGCCAGTGCGGACATCCTCACGTATCTCTTTCAGCACACGTTTCTGTGCGCCTGTGAGAGGGAAGGGAAGTTGTTGGTTGTAGAAGTTGTTGAAATAGTCAGCGATGCGTGAAAACACAAGACCGTGTTCGTTGATCTGGCGTTTATACGCGCGCTGCATCTTCAGCTGGATATAGAAAAGTTCTTCAAACTTCAGTCTGTATTGTGCTTCTGCCAATGTCTGTGAGTTTTCTGGACTGTGGATGTTCCAGATAGCTCTGTTGAGTTCCATCAGATTCTCCCGCTCACGTATGTCAGCAGGAAGAGTCTCTTCGAGAGGCGACGTTTTCAGGTTTTGCAACTCATCCATAATGATTTGTCGAAGGCCGGCGGAATCCAGATAGTTGCGTTTCATCTTGTCGGAGGTGTTGTACATGCTCATCAGACCATTGGTGAGATGTTTTTTTGAAGCCGACTCGATGGTGTCCATCTCAGGATGTGCGATCTGGCATCTGCCTCCAAACACGGTAGGTTTGCCGAAGATGATGTATTCTTTGTCTATCTGAATACGGTCGATAAAATATTGTACACCTTGGAACCACACAAGAGATATGGAGTCTCTTCCGTCGGAAAATTCTGCGGTGAGACGCAGTTGTCGCCCTTTGCCGACGGTTTTCATCGATACTATTTTGCCTTTTATCTGGACGTAGGTGTTTGCACCTGAAATTTCACGGATGGAGTAGAATTTGCTTCTGTCGATGTATCTGTAGGGGAAATAATACAACAAGTCTTCTGGGTGAAACACTTCTATTTCTCCCTTCAACACTTCTGCTTTGCGTGGAGAGACGCCTCTGCAGTGTGTCAGTTCCCTTGTTCTGTAGAATGCAGTCGACAAATTATTAGTGTTATATTTATCTTTTTCTCCAATTCTCTAATGCCAAATTATCAAATCGAGAAAAGTGTTTGGTGTTTACGAGTTTTATGTTTTGTCCTGAATTCTTTAATGTCATTGCACATTTTTTCTGCTGAGACAAAGTCCTCTTTCTCCCCGCACAACGACATTACAAAATTTTCGTATTCAGTATCTTCTTTTTTTGTTTCTTTTAATTTAACATTAACCAATGCTTTTGCATAGGCTTTAACCATATCAATAAAATCTTTTTTTGACCAAGGCATTGAAGATGGCACTTCTATTTCTATATTTATTGTTGACATAGGCATAAATTTTAGGATGACTTATAGCTTTGAAATTTAGATTTCGTTTATTGTTTTAATATATATTCAGCAATAGCGAGATCCATTGGAGTTGTGATTTTTATATTTTCACGACAGCCCTCAACCAATGTGATTTTGTGTCCTCCATATTCCACCACGCTAGCATCGTCTGTGAATGTCTCGATGAATCCGGCTCCGTATGAACGCTTCAGCAGTTGCAAATCAAACACTTGTGGAGTCTGAACAAGTTTGACCATTCTTCTGTCTATCTGAGAGTTCTCTCCATTCTGTGAGAGAATACGTACGGAGTCGACTGAATCAACAACAGGGACAACAGCTTTGTGTTTCGCTGCCGCATCATACAAACGGTTGATCATTTCTGCTGATACGAAAGGACGAACACCGTCGTGAACTCCGACGAGAGCATCACCGTCGGCCTGGATGGTATTCAATCCATTCAGCACGGAGTGGAAACGCGTCTTTCCACCTTCAACAATTGTGATGCCGTCGGCATTGAAACCATACTCTTTGCAGCATTTGTTCCAATAGTCGAAATGAGTGGCAGGCAGACAAACGATTATTTTAATTCCGTCTACTGCATTTCTGAAAGCATCAATGGTGCGCAAAAGGATTGGCTTGCCGGCAATCGGCAGAAACTGTTTAGGTATTTCCGTACCCATTCTTAATCCTGAACCTCCGGCTACTATTATCACAAATATATTCATACTCCACTTGTAAATTTGTTCAAAAATATTAAAAAATGCTTATCTTTGCAAAGAAATTGAGAAGAGAACTAAAGAAGGAGGTATTATGCCGTTAAACATACCGAAGAATTTGCCGGCGGTTGATGAACTGAAGAAAGAGAACATTTTTGTTAAAGATTCTATTGAAGCCGCCAATCAAGACATCCGACCATTAAAGATTGTGATACTTAATCTTATGCCAGTCAAGATTACGACAGAGACAGATTTGATCCGTCTTTTGTCTAATTCGCCATTGCAGATCGAGATTGAGTTCATGCAGATCTCTAGTCACACATCGAAGCATACTCCTATCGAACATATGATGGCATTCTATAAGAGTTTTGAGGTCTTGAAGAAAAACAAATACGACGGTATGATCATTACTGGAGCACCTCTTGAATTTATGGATTATGAAGAGGTGTCGTATTGGAATGAGCTCACAGAGATTTTTGATTGGGCGCGTACACACGTCACATCCACACTTTACGTTTGTTGGGGAGCTTTTGCTTCACTCTACCATTTCTATGGCATAAACAAGGTGATGAAGGACTCGAAGATTTTCGGTGTGTTCGAGCATAAGATCCTTGAACCGCTGAATCCTATTTTCCGTGGATTTGACGATACATTCTACGTGCCTCACAGCCGTCATTGTACTTTGGATAAAAAAGATGTTGAGGCTGTGCCTGATTTGAAGATTCTTGCGGAGGGCGACGTGCCTGGCCCATACATGATGATGGCAAATAACGGTAGAGAGTTTTTCTTGACTGGTCATCCTGAGTATTCTCCATACACTCTTGATACTGAATACCGCAGAGATCTGGAGAAGGGATTGCCGATAGAGCCTCCTATCAACTACTATAAGGACAATGATCCTGAAAAGGGACCTCAGGTGAGGTGGAGAAGTTATGCGAATTTGTTCTACACCAATTGGTTGAATTATTTCGTTTATCAGATCACTCCATACGATATCAATCTGGTGAAGTGATTTAGAAATACTTCGTTTGGTATGACTATAAATATGAAATAGGTTCCGTGTCCAATTATATGTGGTATGGAGCCTATTTGCATTGATAATAGATATGGAATGGATCAGGAAAAGAATTAAGTTATGGAGGATTTGTTCCAAGGTTTTGTTTTGTCTGACGACTATTGCTTTTTACACTTGCTCTTCTTCAACCGACAAGACAAATGAGTTTCAGTGTAATGGTGGAATCGTGAGATTGGACCAGGTGAACGACAGTCTGCATTTCTTGAAATTCATCCGCAATGATTCAGTGGTTTCTGAGTGGATGCTGAAATATCCCGTCTATCGGCTGGATCATGGAGATTTGGATGGCGACGGGAAGGAAGAGATCGCTGTGGGTGTGATAAAGAGCACTCGGTATTTCAAGAATAAGGGGAAACGGTTGTTCATTTTCCAACTCAATTCTTACGACCATATCAGACCGTTGTGGCTGGGATCCAGAGCCGGCAGTGAACTGATTGATTTCCATATCGAACGTGATTCTGTCCCTGCACGTGTCATCACTCAAAACGAGTATGACGAGCGTATATTTCCGGATTCTATCAACAGTCGGAATTTTAAGGGGATACGTTTCAAACTTGGTGTTTTTGGATTGAATTTTGAAAATTACGTAACAAAATAAAAAGCCTATGAAAAGAATATACATGGCATGCGTATTTATCGCAAGTGTGATATTGGCGGCTTGCAATGATAAAGCTGCGGAGGTGCCAGGCTCAACAAACAATTCCGATAGTATTTCGGTTAATGCGGAAACAGAACAAGCAGAATTTGACAGTTTACTTTTAGATTCCATATACTACAATATGGATCTCAACAGATTATCGTATTCGGATCTGTACTTGTTGTATCACTATCCATACGCAAAACATGCGTTCTGGTTTAAGGAGTATGAACTTAATGCAAAATATACTTCTTTGAAATGGTATGAAGATCTTATTAATGAGACTTACTATGAAGAAAAATCGTATGACGGTGGAAGTTATTGGGAACTGAAGGCGGATTTGAGTCCCGACTATTGGAAGAGATGGTACAATGATTACGATCGTTTGAAG
>CAMJFV010000167.1 GCA_946405045.1 uncultured Bacteroidales bacterium
CTCACGGTTTACATTTCCAAAAATAGCTACTTTCACCTCTATTCTTGAGATATGAAAGTAGCTATTTTTGGAAATGTAAACCGTGAGGAGGTTGCAATATACTCTGCAAAACTCATCTACGAACTGAGCAAACGTGATGTGGCAATCACTTGCGAACCATATTTCTTGGAGTTTCTCGACAGAAACGGTGTGAACACTCAGGACATCACCACTTTCGAAGAGGGCAAAGAGATCGATGCCGACGTAGCATTCAGCGTTGGCGGAGACGGTACGTTCATCCGCTCCGTCGCTAAGATCGCACGCCGCGAAATCCCTTTACTTGGTATCAATGCAGGACGCCTCGGTTTCTTGGCTGATGTCGACGGTGAGAAAGAGATCGCCAAGGCGGTCGAAGCTATCGCGTCGGGCAACTACAAGGTGGAAGACCGTCCGCTGCTTAAACTGTCGACTGACGGAAAACGTTTTTCAAAATTCAACTACGCTATCAACGAAATCGCCATCTTGAAGCAGGATACCTCTTCAATGATCGCGATAAACACATATATCAACGGTGAGTTCGTGACCAAATATCAGGCCGACGGTCTTATCATAGCCACTGCCACTGGTTCAACAGCATACGCCATGAGCGTCGGAGGACCAATCGTAGTGCCGCAAGCATCCAATTTCATAATCACTCCCGTCGCACCACACAGCCTCAGCATCCGTCCTCTCGTGGTGACTGACGACTGCTTGATGGAGCTATCTGTGGAGAGCCGCAACGGTCAGTTCCTGATCTCACTCGACGGCAGATGCGAAGTCTTCCCTGAAGATATCCGTCTGAAGGTGAGAAAGTCTGATTTCTTCATGAAAACTATCCGTCTTCACAATCACTCTTTCTACTCTACTATCCGTGAGAAACTGATGTGGGGAACAGACCAAAGAAAATACTAATTAAAAATGAAGAGTTAAGAATGAAGAATGAGTCAAATTTTTAACTCTTAATTCTTAACTATTAATTCTATATGAACAAGGAAGATCTTAAAATAGTATATATGGGCACACCAGACTTCGCGGTAGAACCGTTGAGACGTTTGGTGGAAGACAATTATAATGTGGTGGGGGTTGTCACTATGCCCGACAAACCCGCTGGTCGTGGACACAAACTGCAGTTTTCTCCAGTAAAACAATTTGCTGTGGACCATAATCTGCATGTGATGCAGCCTGAAAAGCTGAAAGCTGAGGAGTTTGTGAACGAACTCCGCTCTCTCAACGCCGACCTCTTCATCGTGGTGGCATTCCGTATGCTTCCTGAGGTGGTCTGGGCTATGCCACGTCTCGGCACATTCAACCTTCACGGATCGCTTCTTCCTCAATATCGCGGAGCTGCCCCATTAAACTGGGCTGTGATCAATGGAGAGAAAGAGACCGGTATCACAACGTTCTTCCTGACTCATGAAATTGACACTGGAAAGATTATCCAGCAAGAGAAAATAGCTATCAATGAGGAGGATAACGTCGGTACGATCCACGATAAACTGATGATCATGGGTGGAGACCTTGTGCTCGACACCGTCAAGAATATCATTGCCGGCACAATCGCTCCAAAACCTCAGGAGGAGCTATACGCGTCGGAATCTGAGTTGAAACCAGCTCCAAAAATCTTCAAGGAGACTTGTCATTTGGATTTCAACAACCCTACTGAAAACATCCACAACCTTGTGCGTGGACTATCTCCATATCCTGCAGCATGGGCAAACCTCACTGCGGAAGGCAAAGAGGATGTGCAGATGAAGATCTACGAGACAAAGAAAGAGATATGTGCCCACAACGAGGCTCCAGGCACGCTACTGACAGACGGCAAAAAATTCTTGAAAGTGGCGACGAAAGATGGATATCTTCATCTTTTGCAGATACAGGTGCCAGGCAAAAAACGCCTTTCCATCGAGGATTTTCTTCGTGGATTCCGCTTCGACACAGAATATAAATTGTCTTAATTGAGCAGACGGGATGATAGATAGAGACAGCACGATTTGCGCCATAAGCACAGCTGCCGGCGTCGGTGGCATCGCAGTGATCAGAGTGTCTGGTCCGGATGCGATCAGTATCGTCGACGGGATTATTTCTTTCAGCAAGAGCAAAAAGCTGAAGGACTGTCCTACCCACGTGTTGAAATACGGGGTTATCGCCGACGGGGATGAGACCATCGACGATGTGGTGTGCGCGATCTTCAAGGATGGGAAATCCTACACAGGCGAGGACACGATCGAGATTTCATGTCACGGCTCTATCTATATCCAAAAGAGAATCATCGAGTTGCTGCTACGCAAAGGATGCAAGATGGCAGGTCATGGAGAGTTCACACAACGTGCCTACCTCAATGGCAGAATGGACCTCTCGCAGGCGGAAGCTGTGGCGGACCTTATCGCGTCGACCTCAGCAAAAGCCCATCATATCGCGGTGAAGCAGATGAAGGGCGGATTCTCTAACGAGCTGATGCAGCTAAGAATGTCGCTGCTGGAATTCGTGTCGCTCATCGAGCTTGAATTGGATTTCAGCGAAGAAGACGTGGAGTTTGCCGACCGAGCAAAGCTACGGGAGTTGATTGCAACCATAGAGCAGAGAGTCAGCAAGTTAGCCAACTCATTCAAGGCAGGCAACGCCATCAAAAACGGCATACCAGTGGCCATCGTCGGCGAAACGAATGTGGGAAAATCCACACTGTTGAATCTGCTTCTTGGTGAGGAGCGAGCAATTGTCAGCGACATCCACGGCACCACACGTGACACCATCGAAGACACCTTGCAGATCGACGGATACACTCTCCGACTGATCGACACCGCCGGCATCCGCAACACAGACGACGCGATAGAGAATCTTGGAATTCAGCGTTCATACAAAATGATGGAGCAGGCAGATATCGTGATACTCATCGTCGACGCTTCTAGAGATGAAAATGAGGTGGTGAACTTCATCAACGCACAACAGTTGCAGGATAAGCTTGTGCTCCTATTGTTCAACAAATCAGACATTTGTGAACAAGACAAATTGAATAGACTACTCAACAACAAATATAATTTTAATGCGACAGCACTCTCCATCTCCGCAAAGAATGGAGTTGGCAAAGAGGCTCTAGAATCAGCGTTGGCAAGATTCGCAGAATCCATTGCGGGCGAAGACAATGACATCATAGTGACGAGTGCACGCCACTATGCAGCTCTTTGCGACGCTCTCGCTGGCATCAGCCGTGTGAAGGAAGGACTCGACACCAACCTCTCTGGCGACCTCATCAGCCGTGATATCCACGACATCCTTGACGCACTCGCATCCATCACAGGTGGAGAAATCACCACAGACGAAGTGCTAGGAAATATCTTTAAGCATTTTTGCATCGGAAAGTAGATTCTGCGTGGGCAAATGAGATTTTCGTATATAACAACAGCATTTAATTACTTAAACCACTGATTATCAATACTTAACAAATTGCAGAAAATTAAAAATATGTTAACAGGTCAGAAGTTGCGGATTTTGAAGGATATAGCATCAATTTCACGTAACACATTGTTACACAGAGTTTTAACCTTCGTTTCGGTCTTGGCTCAAATTTCGTTCATTTTAACATAACATGCTGATATACAATATTTTAACATTTACTGCATCGGTAATTACATCGCAGTTGTCCCCGACATAAGATTCTGAATATTAAGGCAAGAGTCGGTATTGGTACAAAAAACACAAACAGTTTGGTGCGACAAAAGAATCCGATGGTGATTTGCTGACAGACCATATTGCATATCTCGACCTCTTCCCATTTAGAGAAACCAAACAACCATTGTTTGAGAAAGTTTTTCAAGAGTTTAACGATTTCCGCTATGATATTTTGTCAGTAACTCAAAAGGCAATACATGAATTGAGTCCCAAACTCATTATTCATGCGAATAAAAGTTCTCTTTACTACTGGGGGCTGAATTTTGACAATCTTCAGGATGATAAAACAAACCCTTGGCTTGGGTATCATTTTGAAAAAATCTCTTTTAATACTATTCCCGGGATGAGAGCATACGAGCAAAGAGTTTCTGGTATAGAAAAAAGGAACGTCCATCTGTTCAGAATGTCTGGTAATGGAATCGAACCATGTTACTTTCTTACCTATATGATGGAAAACTACGGAATGAAAGCTAATACAAGGTTACAACTTCTGACACCAGACGAAATGGTTACTCTATGCAACTATTTCCTTAAATAATCACATTATTGCAAACATTTAACAGGGTTGTGCACGCAAAATGCACAGCCCTATTTTAATTCTGCACCCAGAATTTACAATTAACCCTATACAAACATATAAAACTTGACCATATGGAAAAGATATTGCACATTGCACCATTAGAATCGAATAGATGGCTAAAGGATGTATTTGGAAAAGAAATCTCAGAAACATCCGACTACATTTACATACCGCTTCAATTTTCATGGGGGTATCGTCCTAAAAATGCATCTATGAAAGAGATGTATAGAGCATTGTGTCATATCAAATCCTACAAACAAAGTGATTATCTGACAAAGATTATGTCGATTGAATATAGCAAATACGACAAAGTGATAATATATCATTCAAATTGGGTAATAGAACTTCTTGATTTATATTTTGTTTGCAAGTTTCTCAATCTGCAAAAATGCGATGTTTACGAATTTGATATGGAGAATTTTTGTGACGCAAAGGAATTGCAAGAATACCGTTGTGGACGCAAATTTGTACAAACGGGTTGTATTCCTCGTTCTGAATATGAAGGCGAAGATCTATTTCAATATGCTAAGCCTTGTACAAAAGAAAAGATAGCAGAGTACAGTAAACAATGGGATAAGTGGGCAAAAGTAAAGAACTCATATATTCTCAACAATCCAGATACTGGAGAACTCGAAGAAGTCGCAAGAGATTTCTTTGATCAAAGTATTGACGAGGCAGTTAGGAACAAAAAGGAATTTTGGAGCGCAACCCTTGAACTGATTACGAAATACGAATCCATTTGCGGACAAATATTCATGTTCGCAGATAGAATACAGGAACTGTTTGAATTAGAAGATTCACGTTATAGGATTGAACTTCATGTCAAAGAAAAAGAAATTTTTAATTGCGAATGATAACTGCTGAATATCTTGTTACACATTGCCGCTATTGGGATGGTAAAGGGACAAAAATGGAAGTCGCACTTCACTCGCTTCTCAGCGAATACAAAAATGTGCAAGAATCCGTGTTAACGAATG
>CAMJFV010000168.1 GCA_946405045.1 uncultured Bacteroidales bacterium
TGGAGAATATCGTTATTTTAATTTAATCAAACAGGTCGTCCATAGTCACTTGTGAATTTACTATCGAACTATGTTTGCCTATCCTTACACCGGATGTCGTAATGAATGTGTTTTGCAACGTCATCTTGCATTTTGTGTTTTCTCTGAACAACGACATGCGGTCTCTTATTTTATCTGCGTATTCTTTGGTGATTTCGTATTGCTCCACGCTAAATTTCATTTCGCAGAGATTGACGAAACGATCTGCACGTTCAATCACAAGGTCAATTTGAGCATCTTTAATTTGCCATCCGGAAGCAGAAGTCGATATTCCAGAAATACCCAATGCCTTTTTGATTTGTTGTAGATGCAAAAGTCCAATTAATTCGAAACTGAATCCTTGCCAAGATTTTATAACGGCTGATTGCAGGTTGTTTTGCCACCATGCCGTATCTTTTGTGTTGTTTTTTTCTACAAATTTGAAATAAAATAATGTATATAGATCGGAGATTTTATAAATAGAATCTCGCAATGTATGTCCATATTGTTGGTAGCAAACAATGAAGTCACTCTTCTCCAGATTTGAAAGTATACGTGTCAAAGTGTTTCCTTGTAATCCAGTCAGTTTTATCAATTCATTTCGTGTCAGTCCTTTTCGCTTATCCGCAAGAACTCTGACAACTGTAACATATTTGTCTGCACTATTAAATAGAGCGTAGTATAATTCGTCGAATTCGAGACGTAATGTGGCGTTGTGTTCGAAAAATAGTGCATCAATATTTTGTGCAAAACTGATGTCTGGGTTTATTAGACTGAGATAAAAAGGCACACCACCTAATGCCATATATGTCTGAATGATTTGATATCTATCCCAATTGGCTCCGATATATTCAAGATATTGTTCCGTTTCTTTCAAATTGAATGGTGGCAGTACGATTTGTTTGGTTATGCGGGCATGTAAACCTCCTTGATTTTCATTGAGCTTGTCGTTTAACCATGATGTCGCTGATCCGCTTGCAATAAACATTACATCGTCTTGCAATGCACCCCAACTATTCCAAAAATATTCTAGTGCGGAAACAAAATCCGATTTTTTGTTGTCTATCCATGGCATTTCGTCGATGAATATCAATCTGCGTTTGCCATCAGTGACTGGTATTGTTTTTAAGTAGTCTTGCAAAGCATCAAAAGCATCAAACCAATCTTTGTATTCTTTGTCGTTTTCTGTTCTTGAATATTCACTTATTGCTTTTGCAAATTTTCTGAGTTGCATTTTTTGACTCAGTTTATGCCCGCCTACGTAAGAAAAGGAAAATTTGGAATCGTAGAGCGTATTTATAAGATAAGTCTTGCCAATACGTCGTCTTCCACTAATCACAACAAATTCAGCTCTGTTGGAATTGTAGCATCGTTGCAGCTCCAAGATTTCTTTTTGTCTTCCTATTATTTTTCTCATGGCATTGGAATAGATGATTTATAATGCAAAAATATTAATCTTTTTCGATTTAATTTAAATTCATTCAAGAAAAATGACCATAACTATTTTTTTATATAGGATAATTCCAATTTATTTGAGAAAAATGAAAATATCTAATGCTTTTAGCGACTTATTTTCGTTTTATACGAAATTTGGCTATCTAATATAAAAGGAGAGGTGTATATGCAACAATGCCGAGACGTTATTCTAGGTTATTCTCGTAATAAATAAGGGCAGGATTTCCCCCACCCTAATTATGAATGCATTATGAATTACGAATTGAATTTATCTCTTGTCCACGTTTCCCTCGTAGAAATTGATGAACGCATTTGTCACCAAACGGTTTCCACCAGGTGTAGGGTAGTTGCCGGAGAAATACCAGTCGCCACTATGGTTAGGACATGCGACGTGAAGGTTCTCAAGTGATTGGTAAACAATCTCCACTGGTGTCTTGACATCTTTAGGAGTGAGCAATTCTGCAATTTCGGCAGAGATCTCTTCGTCGGTGAATGGAGCGTAGATCTCCTTCACATAGTTGACATATTCCTCTTTCTTCTTGCCCACCTGAGCCTTGCTCTTCTTGTATACATCCTCGATGACATTCTCCATTCCTCTCTTTTTCAGCAAAGAGATTGCCGCTTTGAATGCGATGAACTCGCTCATACGGCTCATGTCGATACCGTAGCAGTCTGGGAAGCGGACTTGTGGGGAAGAGGATACGATGACGATCTTCTTTGGCTCAAGACGGTTGAGGATCTTGATGATACTCTGTTTCAACGTCGTGCCTCTCACGATAGAGTCGTCGATCACCACAAGATTGTCTGTCTTAGGATGGATGGATCCGTATGTGATATCGTAGACGTGGGCCGCCATGTCATTACGGTTTTTATCCTGTGCGATGAACGTACGCATCTTGATGTCTTTGATTGCGATCTTCTCCTGACGTGGACGTGCGGAAAGGATTCTGTTCAGCTCCTCGTCTGAGAACTTTTTGCCTGAAAGGATGGCACGTTTCTTATCCTCAATCATCACGTTTTCAATTCCATGCATCATACCGTAGAATGCCACTTCAGCGGTGTTTGGAATGAATGAGAAGACGGAATTGTTCAAGTCGTTGTCCACAGATTTCAGAATTTGTGGAGTAAGGAGCTCACCAAGTTTCTTGCGCTCCTTATAGATGTCGATGTCACTGCCTCGAGAGAAGTAGATACGTTCGAACGAACATTTTTTGATCTCTCCCGGCTCACGAATCTGCTCAAGATGGAAAGATGCGTCTTTCTTTATGATGATTGCCTGGCCAGGCTCAAGCTCATTGATGTCTTCGATTTTGACATTCATGACAGTCTGGATGACAGGTCTTTCGCTTGCTGCAACGATGATCTCGTCGTCGTAATAGTAGAAAGCTGGACGTATTCCGTTTGGATCACGGAAGATGAAAGAGTCACCGTGGCCCACCATACCGCAGATGCAGTAACCACCGTCGAAGCCCTTCTCGCTGCGTCTGATCACTTCTCCCAAGTCAACATTCTTTTCAATCAGTTGTGAGATCTCCTCATACGATTTTCCCTGAGCGTCATATTCGTTGAACTTACGCTGCACCTCCATATCGAGCTGGTGGCCGATAGTCTCAAGCATAAGGATAGTGTCGCCCATATCACGTGGATGCTGGCCTATACGAGTAAGGTTGGCAAACACCTCGTCGACGTTGGTAAGGTTGAAATTGCCAGCCAAAACCAATGTGCGGTCTTTCCAGTTGCTACGTCGCAAGAAAGGGTGGACGTACGACAGACCGGATTTACCTGTTGTGCTGTAGCGGAGATGACCAAGGTACATCTCACCTGCGAAAGGAAGATTGTCTGCTGCGTAATCAGGATCTGCCCATATCTCAGGAGTGAGATTCTGATAGTTTTGATAAACCGATTCGAAGATTTTGTCGATTGCCTGACCGCCCTCAGCTCTTTCACGGAAGATATATTCCTCACCGGGTTTCGCATGAAGTTTGACGCACGCCAAACCAGCTCCTTCCTGTCCGCGATTGTGTTGTTTTTCCATAAGGATATACAGCTTTTCAAGACCGTATTTCCATGAACCATACTTCTCGTAATAATACTTAAGCGGCTTTCTTAATCTTACATAAGCAATTCCACACATGTCGTTTTATGTGTTAAGTTAATTTCAGTTTACGGCGCAAAATTATATAAAATTGGTTAAAAAGAAAGCAGAATGTAAATCTATTTTGATGATTAGCATATTTTTGGTTGCTTGATTATGAATATGGCAAAAAATAGAGTATTTTTGCGAAGTTTTTTAAGTGCGAATTATATGACAAATAAAAGTTTGGATTGCATGAAGAATGTATTACTGTTTTTATTGACAATTGTTTATGTGTTTGACCTAAACGCACAGACAAAGCCTGCAGAAGGAGACGGAAGTGTGGACAATCCGTTTCTTATTTCCACAGCGGATGAATTGTTATGGCTTAGTAAATATGTGGATAAAGCCTATCCCGACGAGCCTGAGAGTGATGCGTGTGCTACGCTGATAGCGGACATTAATATGAGGACATTGGAGACGGAATGGTCTCCGATAGGAACAAAATATAATTATAAAGGAGTATTTGATGGTGGCAATCATAAAATAGATAGCTTAAGTCTTGTTTCGACGGGAAACGTCGGATTGTTTGGTCGTGTAAGCTCTGCTGTTATTAAGAATGTGTCAGTTTATGGAGATTCATTGAAGAGTACGGGTAAAACTGGATATGCGGGAGGAATATGTGGATATGCAAAGGAAAGTGAAATAACAAATTGTTTCAATCATATAATAATTAAAGGAAGTCGTTCTGGAGGAATTTGTGGATATGCAACCAGTGCCACTATTTCAGACTGTAAAAACCATGCAATTATATTTGGTGATTATTCAGGTGGAATCTGTGGCTTGATGTACAAAACTACAATAACGAGGTCTTTTAATTTGAATAATATATATGTAAACGCTTCAAATGGAGGAGGTATTGTTGGTATGGCTGCAGATAGTAGTACAATTCTCTATTCTGCCAATACTGGATCGGTGGTGCCTATATCCTCAGAACCTACCATAGGTGGTTTTTGTGGAACCTTGACAAACAGTAAGATAGATAGAAGTTTTAATATGGGATATGTACCTTATGTGGAAAAGAAGTCTGGAGCTCTTGTCGGATTGTATAATAATAATGCGAAAACCACAAAAAATTGTGTGACGTATGCTATAAAGGAGCAAAGGGTGACTCATATTAAGGGTAAAGGAGAAACATATTTTGAGGAATTCACCAGTATAAATCCTTTTTATGATGGTAGAGTTTGTGTGATATTGAATGAAGGTTTGGATATACCTGTATGGGCACAGGATTTGGATTCTGGATTATTGCCTCATCTGGCATCAGGTCTGGATGATGATTTTGTGGCTATAGACACTATATATAGAAAGTGTCCAGATGCACCATATCCGTATATGACAATTTGTAAAAACTATAAATATGGCGACTCATTGTCGATAGACACTGTGATTATGAATCCAGATCACATTGATGAAAATGGAGATAACAAGTGCGATGCTTGCCAAAAATATATGCCTTCTTATATGAAGCAGTATGAGAATGCCCCGTTTGAGATAGGCACTGCTGAGGATCTTGTTTTATTCAAAGATATAGTGGAACATGGATATCCTTCTCTTGATGCTGTTTTGACGGATGATATTGATATGTCTTCAGTATGTGCAGGAGAAAGAAC
>CAMJFV010000169.1 GCA_946405045.1 uncultured Bacteroidales bacterium
AGATATCATTCTGGAGATATTTTTACCCGTTACCAAAGTGATCCTGCATATCAAGAAAATCCATGGACTCATTTGACTTTCCGTGTTCCATTGGCTGCGTCATATCAGGCTGAATATTATAACTATACTTTTGAAATCGTATCTAAGGCGGTTAATACAACAGAAGGTAACGACTTCTTGTTTGATGACGTAGAAATTTTTGTTTGTGAACCGGATGTCACAATTTCGTCTGAAGATAAAGTGACACATGAGCAGGAGATTGACTTATGTGATCCGAATCCGTTGTCTGCACGTGTTTATGCTGTGCCAGAAGTTTCATTCTGCAACTTCTTTCCGGATATGGAAGATCTGAAAGTGAAATGGCAGATGTGGACTGGAGGTGAGTCGCAGATAGGAGAATGGATAGATGTCTTCACAAGTGAAGGCGACAATGGACGTGTTTTGAAAACGTCTGAGTCTGCAACCGCTCAGTTCCAAGATAAGTATACTTATTTCTATCCTCTTGGTCAAGTTGGTGATTATCGTCTTCGTGTTATTGTTGCGGAGGAGAATGTATTGCAATCAGTCATGGCTGATATGGAGCAATATAAGAATGTGTTGGAACCAGGTGATAATTGGCCTGCTATTACATGTAATGAACTTTATGCTCATTCCAGTGATTTCTGGGTTCACGTGCATGAGAGTCGTCAGCAGATAGATACTATTTTATATGCTTGTCCGGGAGAAACTGTGACACTTGTTGAACGACTACCAGATGGTTATCAATGTGAGTGGCAGGATATAAATGGAAACGTATTGAAATCAGAATCGTCATCAATTGGTGACGGTGATCGTGATGTGTCATTCGAGTTTGTTAAGAATTCAACAGTTGATAAGGTTGTGTTCATAGCAAGCCCTGGACGTTATAATACAGATCCAGATAAACGAGTTTGTCCGCGTTCCACTAATTTCACCGTAAACATACCTCAGACAGTGAAGATTGAGTGTTCCGCTCAGTCTGTGAATTTGGCATGTCAGGCTGATTTTGAAAAATCAGAGGGTGCTACAATTCTTTTGTCTCCTCCTCAGATTCCGTTCTGTGTCCCAGACGCTCAGACATCATTAAGTGTTGTCAGTGTGAGAAACGGTGCTGTCGAATACAAAGATAAAGTGACTAAAACACCAAACGGAGATTGGTATATTTCTGGAATAAAGACTAAAGGTGAATATGTGTTCACTTGGGAGGCTAGTGCATGGAAGGGTGTTGAAGGTACACCGACATATAAAAACTACGGCTCGGTTCAGTCGACTTGTACAGCAACATTCGATTATCATTCTTTGCCAAATGTGACTGTTTCTCATGACACTGCCATTTGTCCAAAGTTTGATAATGAGGTCAATGTTAATGTGACTCCTGCTGGTGATTACTCTTTTGTATATGAAGTGGAAAATGTCACTTATGCGACACCTTCCCCAGGTTCTCCTAATGTGGCATTGTTCAATCCGCAAAACTGTACCGGACCAGCTCCATTTAAGGTTATTGTGACTGACAATGCAACAGGTTGTTCTGTTTTGAAGGATACTACATTAGACGTGGATGGAAACATTTTCGTCACTTATAACAATGCTAAGAATCCATTTACTGTCATTGGTGACAATTGTGAATTTTCGGTTCCTGATTTTATAAATCCGAGTGAGGCTGAAAAAATAAAATATGGAGCCGATAGTCTTTATCAATATCTGACAGCTACAAGTGGTTGTGGATTAGGTATCACATATACACAGACTCCAGAACCAGGAACTAAATTCACAGATTCTGAAACTGTTACGATTACGGCATCTAATGAGTGTGGCGGAAAAAGTTCTATATCTTTTGTCTTAAATACAAATATGCCTACATCACAGCCTGAGTTGGCATTTGTGGATGGTGCATGCCCTAATGATAATCGTATAGTAAGAATCACTGGCTGGACTACAAGCACTGACCGTTTGGATGTATTTCGTAAGCCAATGAACTCTGCTTCTCAAATGGACGTCGTGACTCCTGCTACTACAATAGTCGGAGGTGAGTTGACATTTGAACTTGATTTTGAATATGATTATTTAGTCAGAATGACGCATGTCCCAGCAGGATGTAGCACTGACTTTGAGTATAATGGTAGAATCCGTCCAGGTGACGACGTCGTTCTTCTTACAAATTCACAGATTGAGTGTGATCCGTCGTCTGTTATCAAGGCAACAGGAATAACAAAGAAGAATTCAAGCGATCAGACTGTAATCGCTTACGACAATGTGTCTTGGCAATATACTACCGACAAAAATGATGCAAGCAAATATGAGCAGTATAGATGGAGTGTTCCTGCTGATTCATTATTCTCATTAGCAAATAAAGTTACTGTTAATGCTAATACTGTTTATTCTGTACGTCTTCATATCGAACATGCGGGTTGTGTTTGGGATTCTCCATGGTCGGATGTGACAATCAAGAAATATGGCTCATTCGGTAGTGTCAGCGGTAAGGTAGAGTGTAAAGAGACGAAGATTACTCTAACTCCTGATCCTAATGTTGATCTATGTGAATTGCAAAGTAATAATAAAATCAATTGGAGCTATATTAAGAAGTATGGCAGTGGATTGACTGAAAAAATCGCTATAGGTAATGAGAATGTCACTTGTAGTGATGGAAAACTGACTCTTTCTTATAAATTCCCTAATGATGATTTTGACGACATCACTTATATGTTTGTGGCAGAACTTGTAGGTGAAAACAGTTGTGTGGCAGGAATAAAGAGTGAAGAGTTCCAAATCTCAAAATCAACAGATTATTATATAAGTGGACCTTCTCGCGTCTCATCTTGTTCAAAAGTTGAATACAGATTGTTAAAGAGAAGCGACAATTCTCAGATCAATTGCTCAGATTGTTCAGTGGTCTGGAAATATGTATATGAAGACGGTACTGTTGATCCAAGAAACAATTCGTCGTCACTAGCTTTGTTCAGCCCTATAATTGATGACAATTATAGTTTCAAGATTCAGGCATATGTGACTGAGCAGGGATGTGAGGCAATGTATGAAACTGATGGCTTGTCAGAAGTTGTGGATCCTACATTGTCTGTTGATGGTCCAGAAGAAATCTCGATCTGTCAGACTCTTACTCTCAGTGCAAAGGCAATGGCTGAGATAACTCCTGGTTCTCCTGTAGATGTGATTGATTCCTACAAGCAAATCAAATGGTTGTCTGCGACTTCTGCAGAAGGACCGTTTACAGAGGTGAGCGGACAGACGGGCAAGACATATTCTCCTGTATTGGAATCAGTAGGAACTTATTTCTTCAAAGTACAGATTTACAATAATGTAGGAAATGACCCTTCAAATATCTGTGTCAAGGAAAAGGTTCATAGGGTAGTCGTAACCAATGTTGGCAAGGTTTCTCTTGTCTCAAATGCAGTTGAAGTCTGTGAAGGTGAGAATATAACAGTAGAATTTAAGTCTTCTATTTCTGATAATTTCACTACAGAATGGAAACTGAATGATAATCCAGTCATTGCGTCTGGAAACAAATTGGTTATCTCAAATCCAGGCTCATATAAGTTGGATTTCGCGGCTACCACTAATACTGGATGTAAATACGAACGCAGTTTGACATTCCGTATTAATCCAAATCCTGAATTTACTCTTACTGAGGATACTGTATGTTCTCAGAAAGAGGTTTATTTCTTGGCAAAAACTACTGTCGAAAAAGATGAAGACATAATAAAGGATACAGTTAATAAATCAGTAAAGGGAACACATGGCTTTGCTTATTATGACCGTCATATGGACAATAAGTTGGGCATAAGTACTTCTGCTGATGACATTTCGGATTATAAGCCATACGACAATACTCCTGCAACTCAGAAGTTTAAGGAGATAGTCGCTTATATCAACTACTTGTTGGCATCAAAACAGATGAATATTGATGCTGAATTGGTATCTTATAATTCTTTCATACATGGTCAGATTGCCAACAATCGTGGAGGAGTCTTAGGTGGACAGTATTTGGGTGTGGCAGACCAGATCCAGAATCTTTTGGTAGAAAGATTTGGTCAGGAAGAGATAGATGCAATTTATTGGTCACTTTATAATGATGGAGATCAATCTGATCCAAGTATCTTTATGATGGTGAATGCGGCACAAAATGGCAAATATGCGTCTGAACTTTCTTGTGTCAAGTATGTTACTGTCCATGAATCGTCACTTCAACAGGCATATACTGTTGGTGAACAATCGACACAAAGAATCGGTTGGTATATCTTTGGTACGAAAGATGGAGAATATCAGGATGCTCCATTTACGGATGGTTTGATTTCCGATGCTGAGTATGTACGACGCATGTACGACCCAGCTCAGATGTCTCCTGTTGTTGAGAACCGTGGATTTAAGGTTTCTGCGACTGTTTCTAATGTAGAGGCAGGAGATTATTTCGATTATACATGGGATAATGAGCCTGGAAAACCATGGGGCTCATCTTCAAGTATGCACGCTTATATTTTCTCTGACATTTGTGAAGGCGAGATTCCTTATTCATTGACTGTTGTCAACAGACGTACTTTATGTCACACTACAAAAAGTGCAAGTCTGCCAATTAAACTTGGAGATTTGTCAGTCACTGATGGAAATGGAGTCTCTTATAATGTCTTGAAGAAAGATGCACATCTGACTGCATCCGCAAAGAAAATTGCTGATGTGACAGCTTCTATGTCTACTGGATGTAAAGTGACTGCTCCATCTGTAGAACCGTTGATCGCGACCCTATCATGTAATGGAAGCAATATCGTTGGTACTCCTGAATGGACTCAGTATCCGGCTGCCGGAACAGAAGTCGCCAATGGAGCCCAAATCACATTGACTGTTAAATTCAAAACAGAGTCTGATTGTGATATAGAGAAGAAACTTGATGCTTATTATATTGTAAAGGTTCCAGATGCGATGACTCTTAGTGATGTCGCTAATGCAAAGGTATGTGAAAATGGAACTTATGCTGCTGCGTTCTCTATTGTAAATGGTACTCCTAATTATACCGTATTAGGACTTCCAACAGGTGTTTCGCCGACAATATCAGGTCATGATGTTACAGTAAATGTACCTGCTGGAACATATAATTTGACTGTGACAGATAAAGTCGGATGTTCTGCCGACGTCTCATTCAAGGTAGACGAAATAGTTGTGGACAAACCA
>CAMJFV010000170.1 GCA_946405045.1 uncultured Bacteroidales bacterium
TGAAAACGGCTATACTTGGCATGAAGAAAGAAATTGTCAGGATTTGCAAAAGATTCCTTCCATAATCAATAACAACATTCCTCATTCGGGAGGAATAGCAGCGAAGAAAGTAGAAGAAAGTGAAGTGTTTGTTTAAATATAAAAAAAATGAAAGACGAAGTATTCGGAAATATAAACTATCGGAATGGTGCTTGGGTAAGAGAAGAAACGGTAGAAGTATATGGCACTAGTCGAGATGTTGTGATTGAAATAAGGGCAGATAAAAATTCATCATTGAACATACAAAAAAAAGCCTATGGTACATATCTATCGGAAATAGATACATACTTAAATCAAATGCCAAGGATAGTTTTGAATGAATATTTATATAATTATAAGGACATAGAATCAAGAGTGAAATTTTCTGAGAATTCACCGCTGTTACGAGAAAATATTTCAGAAAGTATCATTGTAAAAACTTTTGCTCCAGTTGTTGTGTTGTTTGACGAAAAAGGAAATTATGGTTGGATATGCAAATGCGGATGGACTGAAGATAGAACTATTGCTATTCTTCTTTCTGAGGATACACCTCGTGTTCTCACACCTTCCCAATTGCGGAACTATCGCAAAATTGACGATCCAGTTTTTGGGGTGATGATATACGACGATGACTTTTGGGAAAAGTATGAGACAAAGAACATATATGGCAAAGAGAAATATGTAAGAGTCGCTACGGATGATTGTGACGGAGGTATATCGGAAGTTGAGAGAAAATCGTATGAAAGATATAATGAAAATGAAAATCATTATTTGGATATTATTCCAGAAGCTCTTTTGTCGTATTATTTGTCAACCTATGAGGATGTTAAGGAAATGTGGCGTGTTCCTCGTCAGTATAACAAAAAGAATATCAGCAAGGACAATGTCATGGATTTGATTGATTTTAAGGAATTGTATATTGATGAAGATGGTCAATGTGCGTGGCTTTGCGAATGTCCGTGGGAGGAAGACGACGGTATTGCGTTTGTTCTCTCTGATGGAAAGGTAAGGGTTGAGCTGCAGACAGATATTTTGTAGCCGTATATATTTCCTGATGGCAATATCAAACTGATATCGTAGTCGGAATTTCTTTAAGTGATCGTCGTAGAATTGCGTCAATAAATAATCTAAAAAGAGATTTATTATTGAAAAATTGAAAGTTTCCTCCATAGGGATTCCCTTTGATAAGGAAATGAATTGATTTGAATGAATACTTAAATTCATGATATGAATCATAACATTATAGATGTGATAAATTCGTTAGCAGATAAATCGGATGATTTTTTTTCAAAAGGTGAAGTTGAATCATCAAAAATTGCTCAAGCAGAGGAGTCTTTAGGAGTTAATTTTTCTAAAGACTTTTGGAAATATACTCAAAAATTTGGATATATAGAAGTTGATGGAATGGAATTATGCGGAGTCGTGGATTCTCGACATGTATCTACTGTTATTCGAACACAGAATATGCGAGAAATGTTTTCAGATTTTCCAATGGATTGTTATGTTATAGAGTCTGTTGGAATAGACAACGCTGTGATGGTTCAGAAGTCAGACGGAAAAATCTATCAGTTTTTGCATGGACATGAGTTGTTGTTCGCTGCGGATTCTTTAAGCGAATACCTTCTCAATGGAGGCGATTTCCGTAAGGAACGCAGTGAGTATTGGAAAGCACGATCAAATTTCTGATCTAGGGTTTATGATATGGTTGTCGACAGAAAGCTGGGAAGCCTCCTGTCGTTTATGAATGGAAAATCTGTTTTTGTCCAAATATTTTGTTTTTTTTCTTTGCAGATTTCCGAGAATTTATGAACCTTTGTGAAATAGGTTGTACATGCTTTAATTGTAAATTTTATGATTTGAACCTATGGTTCTCTGATTTTTAATGATGTGTATAACTTTTGTCTTTTATTTATCAGCCAACTGACAAAAATATGGAACAATTTATCAAGCCTCCTGTAGAAGTGCGCTATTCGGAAGAACTAAGTGCTCTTGAAAAAAATGACAAAGCTAGAAGACCTGCAAACTGGAGACTCTCTCCATCTGCGGTGAGAACATTCATATTGGGTGGTGATGTCGATACTCCTGATGGAAAAGTGAAAATCAAACGTAAGTTCTATGGTAACGACGCTCTTGTCGAGAGAGCGATCATAACTCTTGCTGGAAACCGTGGACTTATGCTGGTGGGTGAACCGGGCACCGCTAAGACAATGCTCTCCGAACTTTTGTCTGCCGCATGTTGTGGCGTATCAACCAATACTGTCCAGGGAACTGCCGGCACTACTGAGGATATGATAAAGTACAGTTGGAACTATGCACTGCTTCTGTCAAAGGGCCCATGTCGTGAGGCTATGGTACCGTCTCCTTTGCTTATAGGCATGGAGAATGGTATTTTCACAAGATTTGAGGAGATTACCCGTACTCCGGCAGAGATACAGGACAGCTTGATCTCTGTCATGTCCGACCAGATAATGAACATACCGGAAATGGGAGATGATGGACTTGTCCTTGCCAAACCGGGCTTCAATATAATTGGTACTGCGAATACGCGTGACAAGGGTGTCAATGAGATGTCTGGAGCTTTGAAAAGACGTTTTAACTTCGAGACAGTAGAGCCTGTAAGGGATGTGAGACTTGAAAAGGAAATTATAATCCGAGAGGCTTCAGAACTTGCCAAATCGGCAAATATCGAGTGCCCTGTGGATACGGATGTGGCTGAACTTCTTGCTGTGACATATCATGAGTTGCGTGAGGGTATGACTTCAGAGGGTACAGTGATTGAGCGTCCCAACGCTGTGATGAGTACCGCTGAGGCTGTGTCCGTGTATTATCAGGCTCTGTGTCATGCCTGGTATTATGGCAGTGGTCGTATAGAACCTGCTGTTCTTACTGAGGGGCTTCTTGGCGCAGTGTGCAAGGAAAACAAGGACGATTTGGAAAAACTCAGAAGTTATTTCAAAACTGTGTCAAAAGAAAAAAGCAAGGCAGGTGATTTATGGAACGAATACATCAAGACAGCAAACCAGCTGAGATGATCGATTTTGACCTTTCAGCTCCTGTGCTGTTTTTCCCCGTTAGACATCACAGCCCTGTCTGCTCATATCATCTTACTCGCACGATAGATCTTTACCGTCCGGAAATCATTTTGATTGAAGGGCCTGAGAACGCATGCGATCTTATTCCTGTATTGACTGATGATAATACTATATTACCGTCGGCAATATATTATTTTTATAAGGATAAGAAAAAACTGATCGACAGCGATGGTGGAAACTATCGTTGCTACTATCCTTTTTTGTATTCGTCTCCAGAATATAATGCAATGTGTGAGGCCAAAAGACTTGGAATTCCGTCTCGGTTCATCGATTTGCCATATTGCGAGATCCTGATCAACACAGCGGGTGGAAAGGGCTTGCGAAGATATGAAAAGCAGAATTATGCTGACGACGGTAGACTGACCATAGGTGATTATTATAAATATTTGTGCGAAAAAACTAATGTAAAGGATTTTGATGAGTTCTGGGAAAAGTATTTTGAGATTGCTGGACTGGAACTGACTCCCGAAAAATTTGTGCACAACATGTACACTTATTGCTCGCTCATACGTAGGGATGTGACAGAGGAAGAGCTTTCTGACGACGGTACTATTGTCAGAGAACAGTATATGGCGGCAAATATTCGGAAGTCTATGGACACATACAAACGTGTGCTTGTCGTGACTGGTGGTTTTCATACTCCAGGTCTGATAAAACTTCTGGAAGGAGATATCCCGACGGTGGGTTTACACAAAATCCCTGATGATTGCACAGGATCTTTTCCTGCCGCATATTCTTATGAAGCGGCGGATGCTTTGCACGGATATGCCTCTGGAATGAAATGGCCTTATTTTTACGATTGCATATACAAGAGCCTGAGGGACGGAAAAGATTTCAAAGGGGTATATGATGACGAAACACTAAATCTGTTGGTAAAAACCAGCAAGGAGGCGTCAAAAAAAGATATTCCAGTGTCGATTGCTGATGTCACCGCCGCAAAAATGTTGATGAGCGGTCTTGCCTCTCTTAGAGGTGTACGTGAGTGCGGAATGACTGAACTTATCGATGGCGTGACTGGAGCCATGATTAAAGGCGAGAAGACGATCTCTTCTGCGATGCCTCTTGATATACTGAACAAACTCGCGACAGGTGATAAAATAGGGCGTATAGGTGATAAAAACCATACTCCTCCATTGGTTGCGGATTTTGAAGAACAATGTCGTTTGTTCAGGCTTAAAACGAATGTCATTACAGCCCAGCATGTGGAATGTGCACTGTTTTCTTCTGAAAAAGGTCTGCAACTCAGCAGATTCTTTCACAGACTCTGTTTCCTTGACACCGGTTTCTGCGAGAGAATAAAAGGTCCTGACCTTCATAACGAATGTGACTGCAGCAGAGTGCGTGAGGAGTGGAAATACCGCAGATCTCCAGCTGTAGACTCCACACTTATCGACCGTACTACTGATGGATTCACAATAGAGGATGCTTGTACAAATGTCGCCGTGAATATGTTCCGAAATGAACAACGTTGTGAAAATGCGGCTCATCTTGCGGTAGATTGCTTCCTTATGGGCATAAGCATAGATAACGAAAGCGATACTCTTCAGCGACTCGTCATTTCGGATGGAGATTTCTTTTCGGTAGGAAAGGCTCTTTCTTATTTTCGGACACTGTTAGAACTTAAGCGTCTGTATGAATATGAAGACGAAACGATTCTGCCTCTGATGTCAAAATGCTTTGACAAGATTGTTATGCTTCTGCCAGCGATGGCATCTGTGCCGGATGAAAAGGCAGATGATCTTTGCTCGTTGATGAAACAGTTCTTTTCGTTGACGGAATGTATTCTTCCAGAACGAAGGGATTCGCTTATCGCTGCACTCAATCAACTAATTAAAGCAAACAACAAGAATCCTGCTGTATACGGTGCGGCAATGGGGCTCCTCTGTATTGGAGATCCGGCTCGACAGAAAGATGCTGAGGCGGCAATGTGCGGATACCTTAACGGAACAATCGCGGTAAAGAAACAGGGTGCTGATTTTCTTAAGGGACTTTTCTCTACTGCGAGAGACATCGTTTTTGCAGAGAATGATTTTCTTGTTATGACGGATGAACTCCTGACTTCGATGGACACCAAC
>CAMJFV010000171.1 GCA_946405045.1 uncultured Bacteroidales bacterium
TGACATGATTAAGTCTTCTGGTATCATTGTCGATCACGTAGCGGGCCTTACCTGTGGCCGTACGTATCTTGTAGCCAAGCTTTGTTTTTGCCGGCTCTTTGTATTTTTTCGCTTTGAATGTGGAATTTACGTTGCGGGTAAACAACGTCACAAGATCTTTTTTCAGAATATGTTTGATTATAGGGCGGTCGAGCTGTTCCATACACGAATTGACATCAAAACCACGATCTTTGATAGTGAAGTCGAACAGTGTCATTCCCATGAACGCAGTACATACGACGTGAATGCTCTCGTTATCCTCCATCGTCGCCACCATGAAGCCGTTCATACTCAACTCCTTATAAGTCAGTGTCATATTATACATGACACTCTCTCCGCTTTGAGACAGAAGCGGATAAAGGTCATTACGGTTGTATACACCTGATCCTGCTGTCTGCATAGCAGAAAAGTGTTTGTCCGAGCATCCGCTTAGAGAGAGGATGCACGCACAAACACATAAAAAATACTTTTGAACTCTTTTAATCACCGTACTTTACTGTACTTTAAAAACCGAATCATCAATTGCGGTATTACGCTTCATGTTGGTGAATGTAAACTGCATGTAGTCGCTTTCTTTGTTAGCTTTTGGTTTGTCCACCATCTTGAAGCTCACAATTGTGTAATCTGCCTTTGTCACTACAACCTCCATATGGTCTGCACGAGAACCTGCCTTTGGAGTGACATACACAAGATACTGAGTATCATTCTCATACAAATCAAGTTTGATGTCCTTAGAATTTGTAGGAAGTTGACCTGACAAACAATCAGACATCATCTTTTTCAAGTTTGCGATAACCGGATTTGCATTCGCATCCATCACTGTTGGACGTCCTCCGCTCACCATCTTGATTTTTGAACCATTAACAATGATCTGTGACGGCATCGGCTTCTTGTAATCCAAAGATAGCTTGTCGTCTTTCTTGAAACAGAACTCTCCTGACGATACGATATCTTTTGTCATACCAGAAATATGCTTTGTCTGAACGAAATCACTTCTCAATGTTGTCATCGACTTAGCAGTTGAAAGCATATCGTTTCTGAATTTTTCCATAGAAGAAGAAGCCTTGAAACCAGCAGGAACCTCTGCAAACACAGAGCCTACAGACATCATCATGGCAATAACGCCAACTGTGATATTTCTAAATAAATTCTTCATGTTTTTCTATTTAATTTAAAATTGCCCTTTCCTTTTATTCTTCAGACGGTCCATCATCTCTTCCAACGGTACAACTCTATATCCGTTGGCGTAGAGCCAGTCTAAAATCGTCTCCAAGGCTTCCGGTGTGTGTGGCATCCTATCATGCAACAGCACCAAAGAACCTGGCTTGATTTTGGAAATCACTCGTCTGCTGACCTCTTCCGCGTTTTTTGCTGATGTATCAAACGGCCTAACATTCCATCCGATGACATCAAACTTGAATTTCTTCAATGCGATAGCCAGCATCGGGTTGGTGACTCCCAACGGAGGTCGGAAAAAACGGGGCTCATATCCTGCATATTTTTTTATCTCTGCCTGACATTGCTCTATCTCTTTCCTCATCCTCGATGGCAAAAGTAGGGAAAAATTATCGTTGTGATGAAAAGAATGATTGCCTAATGTGTGGCCAAATGTTATAATTTGTTTAAAAACCGTACAATTTGGCTCAATTTTTCTTCCAATACAGAAAAAAGTCGCCTTGACATCATACCTTTTCAATATTTCCAACACTTTTTCAGTAGTGCCCGATTCAGGACCATCATCAAACGTCAAAGATACTACTTTTTCATCACAATTCTTGATTCCACAAAATGTTTTTACATAAATCCCCGATGATATGTCGGCGGCAGACCAAACCAAAAAAGCAAGAAGAAGTAATATAATAATGAATATATACATATATATACCGTTTTCGGTGCAAAATAAAAGCAAAAAGTGAATATCTGCAACCATAAATACAAGAAAATTCACAAATTTTCTTTGAAATGTAGTACCATAAAAATACCTTTGCAAAAATTTTATTATCAGCATTAACCAAAAGCACAAAAAATGAAAAAAATTGTCATTTGTTTGGCATCATTATTTGTCACGACATGCCTTCAAGCCACATCCCTGATCGGAATCAGGGCGGACAAAAGTACAACTGTTTTTGCACTAGACGATGTAATGAGTATCAAAGTATCAGAATCTAATCTGATGACAGTAAACACTTTCAAAGGTGAAAAAGTCGGAGATTTCAACGTTGTGAAATTTAACACAAACCAGGCAAAAGTGGAAAATTTAAATTCTAACGGCAACAACATCCAAGTTTATCCTAATCCAGTAAAGCACACTCTTTATCTTGTAGGAGCGACAGAATCTACATCTATTTCCATCTTCGACATGAGCGGTAAGACAGTTATTGTTGGCAAAGGAGAAAGTATTGACGTAGAATCTCTATCAAATGGGATGTACATTATTTCAGCAGAAGGAAAAAAAGTTAAATTCATAAAAGACTAATATATATATGAAAAAAATATTACTATCGGTTGCCACTTTAGCAACAGCTATGCTAACATTGGCAGAGTCAAAATTGTTTGTCGTTCTTAAAGATGGATCAGAAGTAGAGTATTCTGTAAAAGACATTGACAGTCTTAGATTTGAGAAGGTGTTGACAGACACAATTATCAACGGTCATCTATTTGTAGATTTAGGCCTTCCTAGCGGCACAAAATGGGCTGCTGAAAATTTAGGAACAGACTCGATAGACACACTAGGACAATATTATGCTTGGGGTGAAATCGCCACAAAAAAATCATTCTATACAGAGTCAGCTCCTTCATATAACAAAAGATTCGCAGATCTTTATGAAGCAGGCATCATAGGAGAAGACTCTGTTTTGACAGCAGAACACGACGCTGCCACTGCTATTTGGGGAGAAGCTTGCAGAATGTCTACTAAAGAGGATTTTCAGGAATTGATCGACAACTGTACTTTCAATTTGAATTTAGAGGCGAAAGGCTATGATGTCGTAGGAAAGAATGGAAAGAGCATATTCTTACCTTTTGCTGGAAACATCTGGAAAGATGGTATGTATTTATTTGGAACAGAAGGTCGCATTTGGACTTCGACATTTGACGAAGGAAATTCTACACCTGGAAGTGCATGGATTTTTTCTTACACTGAAAAAGGAGAAATCAAACTTATTTCAGGTCATGAAAGCGGTCGTTCTATAAGACCAGTCACAAAATAATCTGACAATAGTAAATTAAAAAGTGCAAATCATGTTAGATTTGCACTTTTTTTTATAATTTTCTCAGTACTACCACACTTATCTCATGTCCATATCTGTGTTCTATAGCGACGTGAGTCTTTCCTTCAAACATGCCGAATTCCAACATCCGTGCCGCCAACGCCACACCAAACGCCGATGCTGTGGCATACTCACCACACCATCTTTTATAATCAAGTATCTCAACATCCGCTGTCGAGATATGCGACTCAGCCAATGCTGTCTGCACATCTACCCCACATTTTGAATAGACTATCTCTGCCGTCTTTTCAGAAGATAGAATCATGGCAGTCGAGCCTTCACCATATTCTCCCGAAGCCGACAGATTGAATTTTCTCAAAACTGATTCCGACAATTCCGTCTTCTCATCCGATGATACATATAATATATTATCAGCATCTCCTGAGAGTTTCACCTGTGCGTATCTGAGAGCGTTTGCGACTGTGTCACCACGATTCACAAACGTGATATTTGGTATATGCGTAGATTTCAATTGTGCGATATTGCCAGCCAAAGTGTTGAACGTGCTCTGGATAAAAGCGGTCGGGTTACCAAGCGTCTCACCACTCGTATAAATAGTGTCGAGCATCTTTTCTGTGTCCGATATTGATCCGAGCGACGTTGCGGTGAGCATCATATCCACATCTGTGTCTGCAAGACATTTCATCGCGGCATACGTACCCATCTTCAGCATTCTGTTCATTCGTCTGCGTAAATTGGCATTGACAATCACCTCCTTATAGTCTGGTTCTACAGCATTGAAGGAATTGACGGCGAATGAATTCAGATTCAAGTTTTCTCCTAAATCACCAATTGGAGAGACAGTGGACACTTTTTTTATATAGCAGCTCATACTCTCTTTATTATTATGGATGTCGCGCCTCCGCCAAATCCGAATGAATTAGTCATTATATATTCAAGTTCAGCCTTCTCCATCCTGCAGACGGGAGTCAGCCTCTCCACTTTTTCAAAATTTCGAGTCGGAAGTATTGTCTGTTTTTTCAGCATTTCTGCCGACAATGCCAACTCCAACACTCCACACGCGCCAAGAGTGTGGCCAGTCCAGAATTTTGTGGAACTGAATGGAGGCACGTTTTCTCCGAAGACATTGATCATCGCGATCGATTCCGACTCATCATTATTCGGAGTAGCTGTACCATGAGCGTTGACGTAGCTGATTTTATCCGCGTCGACACATGCCTTCTTCAGAGCTGCTTTCATAGCAAGTGTGGGTCCGACCGCATCCGGGCTTGTGGCAGTCTGATGATAAGCGTCGGAAGCTGTCTCACAACTCAACATCTCACACAACGCAGGAATATTTCCATCCGCTGTCAACATAACACTTGCCGCACCCTCACCAAGATTCAATCCGTCTCTGTCGGCATCAAATGGTCGGCAAACATCCTTGCTCAATATACCTAGTGCATTGAATCCGTTTATTGTGAACTTGCACAATGGATCAACACCCATACAGATGGCGAAATCCACGTCGCCACATTTCAGCATGTCCATTCCCACACCTACCGCCACAGCAGATGATGAGCAAGCCGTGCTGATAGTTGTGCTCCACACTACATCAGCCCCCATGCTTTTAAGAATATCACATACATGTTTGGTGGAATCAGCCGGTTCATGACCTGCCACAAGAGCGATGTCAGCATCTCCATCAGCTGTATAGTCACGATAAAAGAGTTCACTTTTATCCATACCGCCTGCAGTGGTGGCATTGACAACCACAACTTTCTTGCCGGAGACAGATGGAGCCGACTGCAACAAGTCAGACACTGTAAGCATTGAAAGCAAAGCTGTTCGTGTATAAATACGTGAAGGCAGCACAACATTATAGTTGTCTGCCAACATACGTTTTATTTCTTCGTTACTGAATGGGATCTCAC
>CAMJFV010000172.1 GCA_946405045.1 uncultured Bacteroidales bacterium
ACTATAAAAGCGGCAAAATCAATGTTATCGTGGCGACAGACATACTTTCACGTGGCATCGACATCGAAGGCATAGATATGGTTATCAACTACGATGTGCCTCACGATGCGGAAGATTATATCCACCGCATCGGCCGTACAGCTCGTGCCAACCGCCAGGGTGTGGGAATCACCTTCGTGTCGGAGAAAGACCAGGACAGGTTTGGCATGATCGAGCAATTCCTGGAAAAGGAGATCGACAAGATGCCAATGCCAGAAGGTATTGGTGAAGGTCCAGTCTACAATCCTCAGTTGAAAGGCAAAGGCGGAAGAAGAAAACCAAACAGTCAAAGACAAATGGCTAAAGACAAAAGTCGAAAGTCAAATGACAACGGAGACAATAGGTCAAATGACAAAAGGCTAAAGTCAAATGGCAACGGCAATGACACAAATATGCAAAATGCGAATGGCAACGATGGAAGTCAAAGACCAAGAAGGTATAACAACCACCGTCGCCGATTCAACAACAACCGCAACCATAACAATCATAAGACTCAACAAGGAGAGTCGACAAAAAATGATTCTGTAGGATAATAAAAAGAATATGGCAAAACACAACATATTATTCGTTTGCTTGGGCAACATCTGCCGTTCAGCCGCAGCGGAAGCTGTGATGAAGAAGATTGTAGACGAGAAAGGAGCCTCCGCTGATTTCAATATCGACTCGGCCGGAATCCTGAGCTACCATCAAGGTGAGCATGCCGATCCTCGTATGATCTCATTCGCGTCACGCAGAGGCTACAACGTAACCTCCATAAGCCGACCTGTGAAAAGAGCCGATTTCGACAATTTCGATCTGGTGATCGGAATGGACAACACCAATATCGACGATCTTCACGACCGTGCTGCAACAATTGATCACACAAAAAAGATCCACAAAATGACAGAATTCTGCAGAAGTTTCAACAACGACTATGTGCCAGACCCTTATTATGGGGGTGCAGACGGGTTTGAACTTGTGCTCGACCTTCTTGAAGACGCATGCGAAGGTTTATATGAAACTCTAAAAGACGAGAAACTATGAAAGACGCACTTACATTCAAACTAAAGAATTTGGAATACGCATCAGTGGCATTGTTCTTCATTGTCACATTCGCCATTTCCATTGTGTGCGAGCAAGATTTTTTGTACGCGCTCCACGATTATTCACTTTATCTTGATTCTGATCCGTTCCGCACAATCATCTTATCATACGGTGCTGGATGTTTGAGTCTCGTATCACGTTTCATAACACAGTTTTTCATATCTCCAGTATTCGGAGCTTTTGCTGTGTCAGCGACTTTGACCGCGATTTTCGCAATATTTCTAAAAGCATTCGCAAAACAGACAAATGCGAAAAAAATCGTGTTTGCGGCAATTCCACCGCTTGCTTTGTTTGTGGCAGTCTGCAATCTTGAATATCAGATATTCGACAAAGTAGACGGATCTATTGTGATGTCGCTACTGTTAGGAAGCCTCATCGCAGTGCTTCTATCATGGTGGATGCAGGTGGAAAACAAAATATCCCTGTATCTATCAATGGTTGTGGCTGAATTTTCATACTTCGCTATCGGAATATTCTCACCATTGGCGATGTTGATAGGTGCGGCAACAAACGTCAACAAAGACAGTAAAAAAGCGATGATGCTTGCCGGAATCGGTTTGGCATCATGGTTTGGATTCAATTATCTGACTGCAAATTTGTTGAACTACGAAGTCTATTCCATCGCATTATTCGCTCCGCTATATATCTCACATTCAAGCACTTTCTTCATCTATTCACTCATAGCGATGGCTTTGCTTATCGTTTATCCGTTTGTGGCGGGCAAATGTGGAGAGGAGACGGAATTGTCGGCAAAAAAAATTGCGATTCCAGCGATAGCATTTGTATTGGTTATAGTTGTCGCAAAAGTTTGTTGCCACAACGATGAGAGTTACCACAAAATTCTCCGTCTGCAACGTTTGGAAAATGATGAGAAATGGAGTGAGATGATAACAGAAGCAAGAAACACCACTCACCCTACATCCGACATTTACGCATACTATCTGGAAGCGTTGATTGCGAATGGAGAAAAAGTCGACCAGATGTTCAATTTCCCTGTTGACTGGGAGAGTTACAACACTAGCAACTTCTGTATGCCTCACATGATCCATTACGAAGATTTCGCTTTTGCGACAGGAAACTATGGCATGTCTCTATTCCACACAATGGAATATTATCAGTTGACAGGAGAAAACTTCCGTCGATTGAAACGTATGATGCGTTGTGCGGTCATGATGGAAGAGCCAGAACTTACAGAAAGATATCTAAAAATTTTGGAGACGAGCAGCGTCTACTCAGACTATGCGAAAGAGTGGAGAAAATATGCTAACGACAAGCAGCAATTGTTGAAAGACAGAGAGGCATACAAAAACTTTGATTCTTATTTTGAGCCAAAAGACGATTGGTTCCACGCCTATTCTGCCGCAGACTTCATAGCAGAAAGAGCCAACATTTCAAACCCTAAGATTGCAGAGGCGAGAATTCTTACCGAACTATACGCAAAAGATATTGAATCATTTGCGAGAGACATTCCTGTCGCCGCACAGATATACAAAGGTCATGTACCTCCAAAATGTATTCAGGAGGCAGCCTGTCTTTGTGCGATAATGGGCAACACAAAGCCCGTGCAGAGCATCACTGTCGACAGAAGCCTTGCCATTGACGCGCAAAAATTTGTCAAAGAATACAAGAAAGCAGGCAAAAACGGAAAAGAAAAGTTGAGCGGACATAAAGGTTCGTATCTATACTACTACTTTTATAAGAACGTCGATACAAAGAATTATAAAGGAGGAGACTTAAAGAAATGAAAAAGACCAATATAATCATATTTTTGCTGGCGACGTTGATGTCGTCCTGCTCAGTGGATGCTCCGAAATCCTACTCAAAGAGTTCGGATGCGGCACCTATCCAGCCAGACTGCTATATAGGCACGACCATTCCTTGCAATATCCTGCCTATGAATTTCAGCGTCGACGCGAATAAAGATTTTATAGTGAAAGTGTCAGGAGGGAAGACGGAAATTTCCGTAGATTCCGATAACGGCGACGTATGTTTCCCTATAGACAAATGGAAAGCTTTATTGTCGGAGAACGCAGGCAATGATATCACTTTTGAAGTCTACGAAAAGACAAACAACGGATATACTCTATACTCTCCGTTCACAATGACTGTGAGCAAAGACTCCATAGATGAATACGTCACATACCGTATGATTGAGCCTAGCTATCAGGCGAGTGGAGAGATGTCTGTCAACCAGTATAACCTGTCGACAGGAGAAGAGAGCATAATCGCTTCCGACCACTACACACACTCACAGCCAGGCTACCGTACACAGAGATGTGTGAACTGTCATTTCGTGCAGCGTCACAACTCACAAAACAGAAGTTTCTACTATCGTGGAGAGAAAGGAGGTATGATCCTTTCATACAACGGCACAGTTCGCAAGATTGACACTAAGACCGGAGACATGCCATTCTCGACATCAATCACGTCTTGGCACCCTACCCTTCCTTTGATCGCTTTCTCTATGGACAACTTCAAACAGTCGTTCCACTCTTCTATCACAAACAAGATTGAGACATTTAATCTTCATGGCGACTTGGTGCTTTATGATATAGAGAAAAATGAGGTAACAAACATCATCCGTACAGACGACAGATTTGAGTCATTCCCTGAATGGGCTCCAGACGGAAAGCATCTCTACTTTGTTTGCACCGACGATGATAAGAACAAACTGCCATTCGACAGTGTGAAATATGATATTTTGAGAATCGCATTCGATGCGGACACACGCAGTTGGGGCAAGATCGACACTGTGTATTCAGCCACAAAACTTGACAGCAGCGCCACAATTCCAAAAATTTCTCCAGACGGCAAATTTTTAGCGATCACACGCGCTGAATATGGAATGCAAGTGCCGACGGAGCATAGTGCAGACGTATGCCTCATCAATTTGGCGACATCTGAGTTTTTGCCACTGAAGAATGTCAACTCACCACGTTGCGACAGCTACCACAGTTGGTCTACTAACAGCCGTTGGCTACTTATAGCATCAAAACGTGAGGATGGAAGTTACGCCCGCAACTACATCACGCATATTGACGAGAACGGCAACGCGACAAAACCATTCCGTATGCCTCGTCTCAACCCACGTCACGATGCCGATTTGCTAAAGAGCTACAACGTGCCTGAGTTTGCGCAGACTCCTGCTCCATTCACGACAGCCGAATATATGGAGGTCGTAGCAAAACAAGATGCAGAGAAAGCCAAATTCGGTTCACCGATGAAACAGAAAGTGGACGGAAAATCTGGAGCATCAAGATTGAGATAACAACACAGTTTTTTGTAGAGACGCCATGCACGACGTCTCTTACGTTATTTTATTTCGCAGTAGGTCTCATATTCAAGTTGGAATAAAAATGAGGATTGCAAAGGGCGGAACGCCCTTGTCCCTTCATTTTTCGCGAGCACGTAAGTGCGAGCGACAAAAATTCAATTTCACCAATAGATTTCCCCACAATTACGAATTATGCATTACGAATTATGAATTGAATTAAATTTCCGAATATATCAATTCACCATTTATTCGTTCCGATTTCATCACATATATACGTTCCACACACATAGAGACCGAAGCAACATCGATATCCGTCACCACCATAGAAGGTTTACGGATCAATGATATATGCGGATAGAATTCCGTTGTCTTGAATCTGACACCATTTGCGACCAACCTTTCACGCAGCTGAGACGCAAGGTCAAAAACCGGTGAGCCATCCTTGATGCCAGCCCAAATCACAGTGCCATTCCTTGTCTGGAATTTGCCCAAAGAACCGAGAGTGATTGTGAATGGAGAAAATGAGACTTCACTCACCGCCTTACGGATTGTTGGCAGATCAAACGTCTCGCCGATAAAAGCCAGCGTAAGATGAAGATTTCCGTATGGGCAAAAATTTCCCGTCACACCACGAGCCTTCAACTCATGTTGAGCGTCAACAAGAGCAGACTTGAAATCCTCAGGGAAACGAATAGCGATGAATATTCTCATTGTATTTATAAATCAAAGAAATTGAATAAATTTGGATCTGACTTAGTTTTTCCGTCTCATTCTCTCAAAAAAAG
>CAMJFV010000173.1 GCA_946405045.1 uncultured Bacteroidales bacterium
ACTGTATTGTTCACACTTGGATTTGATTTCTAAAAAAGGATTCAATTTTATATTTAATAGTAGAGACGGGGTTCGCTCCGTCTCTTTTGATTATTCATATATTATAGGATTATGAAGAAGTTGTTGATTTTGACCATGATGCTATTGTTTACGTTGTCAGCATCCGCACAGTTGATTTCAGCCGCACGTGATACACAGGGCGTTAAGTTTGGAATGCGAGGCTCGGTTGCGTTGAGTTCAATGAATCAAACTGCTGCTCTTTTTGCCCTATCTTTGAATGAAGGTGGTGCTGTTGAATTAAGACCACTGGCTGCATTTGCTGTAGGTTTTGCTTGGGATATTCCAGTTTTGAAGAGCTTTCATTTTAATCTTGAACTTAAATATACAATGAAAGGAGAGCGAATCAAATCAAGTGGAAGTATTCAATATCATGATTATAAATCAGTCCGTTCTGATAGATTAAGTTATATAGAGTTGCCGATTCAACCTCAGTTCCGACTTAATTTCAGTCCACAAAAACATTTAAATTTGAATGCAGGTCCGTATGTCGCTTTTGCAGTAATTGGTTGCGAAAAGGAAAGAATCCATTTTGATTATAGAGGAGAGAGATACGATGTTAGATTAAACGTATTTACAGGAAGAAGTTATACAAAAAATGGGCATGACAAAAGAGAATGGACACCAGGTTCAGAAGATTTTAAGGCATTTTATAACCGATTTGATTTTGGAGTCGCATTCGGAACAGATTATGTGATAGATAGATTTCATGTAGGAGTATCGTTTGATTTGGGGTTGATTGATATTTACGAATTGGAATTAACAGAACTTTATGAGTTATTTTACACTCCTATCAAAAACCGCACTGTATTGTTCACACTTGGATTTGATTTCTAAAAAAGGATTCAATTTTATATTTTAATAGTAGAGACGGGGTTTGCTCCGTCTCTTTTTGATTTTTTTTCACTAATTTTGCCGACCGTAAAGCAATAATGAACAATGAATAAGGAAAAATTCGTAGGAATCATTCCTGCAAGATATGCGTCAACGCGTTTCCCTGGAAAACCGTTGGCTTCCATCGGTGGCAAACTGATGATCCAAAGAGTGTATGAGCAGGCATCCAAGGTGCTTGATTTGGTCTATGTCGCAACTGACGACCAGCGTATCTATGACGCTGTGGTTGGGTTCGGTGGCAAGGCTATCATGACTAGTGACAAGCATAAAAGCGGCACCGACCGTATTTGTGAGGCTTACGAGAAAAGTGGTTGCAACAGAGAGGTCGTTGTCAATATCCAGGGTGATGAACCGTTCATCATGCCAAGCCAGATAAGCACTGTATGTGACCTTTTCGATTCTCCTGACACTCAGATCGCTACTCTTGTAAAACCATTTTCTGCTAACGATTCAATCGCCGACTTGGAGAATCCAAACTCTCCTAAAGTTGTGATCGACGGTGCAAACAATGCCGTCTACTTCTCTCGCAGCGTCATCCCATATTTGCGTGGCGTGGAGAAATCGGAGTGGCTCAAGCGTCACACTTTCTTCAAACATATCGGTCTGTACGCCTACAAAGCAGAGGTGTTGAAGCAGGTGACAAAGATGCCTCAGTCGACAAATGAGATCTGCGAAAGTTTGGAACAACTTCGTTGGATCGACAACGGATTGAAAATCAAGGTCGGCCAGACTGAGACACAGACTATCGGAATTGACACTCCTGAGGATATGGCTAAGGCTGAGGAATTTTTAAAGTCAATCGAGAAATGAACATGTTAGACCGTTCTGTTTGTCCACCTATTCGTGATATCCAAAGCATCGTTGTGCCGGAGGTAGAGACGATCAGCCTGAAGAACGGCTCACGTCTACACTGCATGAATGTCGGCATCGACGAGGTTGTGCGTGTGACGGTGATCGTCGGCGTCGGCCTTGACGTGCAGAAAGTGCCACTATCGACACGTATGATGTCGAGTCTGCTTTTTGAAGGCACTAAAGACATGACTCAAACTGAGGTGGCTGAGAAATTCGACTTCTATGGGGCAAGAAAAAGTATCTTGCCTGGAATGTATGCCTCGTCGTACGACCTTATCTCATTGACAAGACACCTTCCTAAAATCATAGATGTGTTTGTAGATTCTGTATTCTCTCCTGCTTTACGTGTGGATGATTTCAACCGTCTTTCCAAGATAATGAAGACGAACATGAAGGATTTGTCCAAACGTGTTGACTATCTGAGCGATAAGAATCTCGACTATATGCTTTTCGGCAAAAACGCAAGATTGATCCATCCTGAGCAGGAAGATATAGACAAGTTGACGGTGGATGATTTGCAAAAACTCCATTCCGACTATTTCAATATTGAGAACGTGGAGTTTGTGGCATGTGGAATGATCACGGATGAAGTGAAGAAGGTCTTGATCGACACATTTTCCGCCATCGCACCGTCGGGACGCACTCGCAAGACTGATAAACCATTGGTTTTGCCTGAGATGGATAAGAAATATAATTTCTTTCATAAGACGGGAGTGCAGGCAGGAGTCTGCATCGGACGCCAGTTGTTTGGAAGATCAGACAAGGATGAGAAGGGAATGCGATTCCTGAATACCGTGTTCGGAGGCTATTTCGGCAGCCGACTCTCTTCCAACATACGTGAGGAGAAAGGCTACACCTACGGCATCTATTCGGATCTATCTATCAATAAGCATCACGGCACAATGACCATCTCCACCCAGTGTGACAATAAATATGTGCAGAAGGTGATAGATGAAACATTCAAGGAGATGGAGATCCTCTGCACTGAGAATGTTCCAGACAATGAATTGGAGAGAGTGAAGAATTATCTGCTTGGCACAATGTGCAGCACCTATGGCAACGCGCTCGCTTGGAACAGTGAGATGATCAGAGCCGTCACTTCTGCAAACGGAGGAGATATCTCTCTTACGTATATCAATGACTTTATCGACTATATCCGTTCTGTTTCGGCCGACGACGTGAAGAAAATGGCTCAGAAATATTATGGCAAGGATGATTTCGGGGTCTCGGTAGTGGCAGACAAAGATAAGTTGGATAAATGAAAATCAAGATAATAGTAGACAACTATGTGGCACAGAGCAGCGTCTTCGCAGAGCATGGATTCTCTGCGTTGATCTGTGATGGGAATAAGAATATCCTTTTTGATACCGCTTCCGGATCTCTGGCACTCCTTCATAACCTTGAATGTTTCAAGGTGTCGACGGAGGAAATCTCGGATGTTGTGTTGAGCCACGGGCATAACGACCATAGCGGAGGCGTGGTGGCGATGATGAATCGCAGCCATGAATGCAAGTTTTGGGCAGGCGAGGGTTTTGATGCTGCACGCACAGGCAGAAGAGGCGTGGATATAGGGTTGAAACTCACAGCGGAGCAGAAGTCAAGATTCAATATTGTAGACGGAATGGTAAAGTTGACAGATGATGTCTTTGCTGTTTCTGCCAAAGGATGCGAGTTGACGGAATTGTCGCATACAGACGATTTCTACATATTGGCTGACGACGGAACCAAACCAAACGATTATTTCACAGACGAAGTATATATAATATGTGTGCACGACGGAAAAATGAGCATCATCACAGGTTGCGCGCATAGGGGAGTGTCGAATATCGTGCGTCATGCACAGAATCTATTCCGTCTTCCCGTCGACACAATAATAGGAGGATTCCACACCCTCCATGATTCGCGAGAAAAGTTGGAGAGACTCGCGTCTGAACTAAAATCCGCGTCTCCACGACAAATAATCTGCGGACATTGCACAGGAGTTGAGGCCTATGCCACAATAAAATCGATGATGCCAGAGATCGAGATGATGCATACGCAGGTAGGAATGAATGTTTTTTTGTGAATAAATGTCGTACTTATAGTTTCCCAGACTGACACATTGGCAGACTTTGTCATATTATGCCACAAAATTGGCATGAAAAAGGCATTGGCATATTTTTTGAATTAATTAATGCGAACGACGATGAGATCGTTCATAACGAAATTTTGAATAATAATAAAAAAAGAATAAAGTCATGGGAAAGATTATCGGAATTGACCTTGGTACAACAAACTCGTGCGTAGCCGTAATGGAAGGTGGCGAAGCAAAAGTTATTCCAAACAGCGAGGGTAAGAGAACAACTCCTTCCGTAGTAGGTTTTTTGGCTGGTGGAGAGAGAAAGATCGGTGACCCTGCAAAGCGTCAGGCAATCACAAACCCAGAAAAGACTATTTTCTCTATCAAGAGATTCATGGGTGAGACATACGACCAGGTAGGTGCTGAGATTGCGAGAGTGCCATACAAGGTTGTAAGAGGCGACAATAACACTCCACGTGTAGATATCGACGGACGTCTTTACACTCCACAGGAGATTTCAGCAATGATCCTTCAGAAGATGAAGAAGACAGCTGAGGATTTCTTGGGTGAGGAAGTTACAGAAGCCGTTATCACAGTGCCAGCATATTTCAACGATTCACAGCGTCAGGCAACAAAGGAGGCTGGAGAGATCGCAGGTTTGAAAGTTCGTCGTATCGTTAACGAGCCAACAGCATCAGCTTTGGCATACGGTATAGATAAGAAGGACAAGGACATGAAGATTCTTGTGTTCGACTGTGGTGGTGGTACACACGATGTGTCAGTCCTAGAGTTGGGTGACGGAGTATTTGAGGTAAAGGCAACAGCAGGTGATACACACCTAGGTGGTGATGACTTCGATGAGAAGGTTATCCAGTGGTTGGTTGAAGAGTTTAAGGCTGAGAACTCAGGCTTCGATCTACGTAAGGACCCTATGGCATTGCAGAGATTGAAGGAGGCAGCAGAGAAGGCAAAGATCGAGCTTTCTAACACAACAACTTCAGAGATCAACTTGCCATATATCACAGTTGTCGACGGAGCTCCAAAGCACTTGGTAAGAACACTATCACGTGCTAAGTTCGAGCAGTTGGTAGACGATTTGATTCAGCGTACAATCGAGCCATGCCGTACAGCATTGCAGAGCGCTGGCTACTCAACATCAGATATCGATGAGGTTATCCTAGTAGGAGGTTCAACACGTATCCCTGCAATCCAGGATGCAGTTGAGAAATTCTTCGGTAAGGCTCCATCTAAGGGAGTTAACCCAGATGAGGTTGTAGCTTTGGGTG